>DASYHX010000299.1:0-11708 GCA_035998065.1 Pseudorhizobium sp. | reverse complement strand
ATCGCCCACATCGCCTCCTCCGTCTGGGGCGGAGTGGAAACAATCTGGAAGAAGGCGACCGGCAACAAGCAGATCGACTTCTGGTGGACGCGACGGGAGGAGGACCTGCCATGGTTCTGTCTTGTCGGCCTCGTCGCTAATGATGTCCCGCCGCCGCGCAAGGACGAGGACCAGAAGATCGGCCGCCTGCCGCACGAGGTCTTCGAGATCGGCACCGGAGTTCGGATCACGCCGCAAGGATCCGGCTATCTTTACTGCTTCGCCAATGACGCCTGGCACGCCTACGAGAACAATCGTGGTGGCGTTCAGTTGACGATCGAGGAGGAATAGCGGTGGCTGCTGCAGAACAGCAGTTCTCCTTGTTGCTTCATCGGCGGCGCAGTCTCCCGCGCCGCACCTGCTCGGCGAGCCGGGCCGCGCTCGCTAGAACCTCTGCGTCAGCGATATCTTGAACGTCCTGCCCGGCTCCGAATAGAATTCGTCCGGCTGCGGCGTCTGGATCGTCGCAAGGTTGACAGCGTCGTAGTAGGCCTTGTCGAAGATATTGTAGACGCCGGCGCGGATAGTCAGGCCCTTGGCCTGCTCTGGCTCCCACCATCCCGTCAAGTCAAAGATGCCGTAGCCGGGCGCCTCCAGTGTGCCTGCATCGCCGTCGTCGTCCACGCCTTTCGCAGCCGTGAAGATAAGGTCGGCTCCCCAGGTCTCGGCCGCATAGCCGGTTCCCAGCACCGCCTTCAGTGGTGGCACCGAGCGGATGTCCTCATCGGTCTCGAGATCGACGCCGTCGGCGTAGGAAAGAGCGCCATAGACACGTATGCCATTGTCGAAGCGCCGGTGAACTGAAAGCTCGACACCGTAGATCCGGACCCTGTCACGGTTGAAGTATTCGGTTATGCCAAGCGGATATGTGCCGGTGGAGTCGATGCGGCTCTCGTTGTCGATAAAGTTGCGGTAGCGGTTGTAGAAGGCGCCTACGTGCCCCCCTAATCCCTCGTCGCCCAGGTTCGCACCAATCTCGAAGCCGTTGCTCGTTTCCGGCTCCAGATTTGGGTTGCCTACATTCAGGTACGTCCCCGGCGCCCCATAATTCAGGTAGAGCTCGCTGACATCGGGCGCGCGAAAACCCATCGCCCACTGCGCATAAAGCTCGACGGCAGGATCAGGCTCATAGGAAGCGCGCAGCTTGGGCGAAAACCGACCTTCTGACTGTCCGGGCGGCATGCCAGTGTAGTTGGCGCCGTTCGTGTAGGCGGCCGTTTCCTGCGGGTCGTAGTCGTACCAATCATAGCGCAGGCCGGGCGTCAGGAAAAAGGCGCTGTCACCGAACCCGATCTTGTCCTCGAGGAAGATGCCGACCATTCTGCCGTCGACATCCGGCATGTCGGATTGGTTGGTGTGGAGGAAGTTGCAAGGGTTGAAAGGGGGATAGGGGCCACCCGGGCAACTGTCCTCACCGGCCGAATACTGCGAAGCCTTGGAGAAGGAGACGCTGAGGCCGCCCGTCAAGACATGCGTCAGTTCGCCCGTGGTGAAGGCCTTCTCTGCGTTGCCCGCAAAGCCGATGCTACGCTCCTCCAATTCATTTTCGCGGGAATAGTCGCCGATGACGGAAGTGCTTCGATAACCCCGCGAGCCGCTGTTACGGAGCACATTCTGCCAGTAGAAGACGGCGTTCGCGCTATCGAACCACGCATCGTCGTCGGTTGCCTCGTAGCGATAGTCGAGCGACAGCCGGTCGCGCCGGAGGTCTTCGAACTCGTCGAGATCGCCAGGACGGTAGTTGCCGGTCGGGCTCTGGCCGGTCTTCTGGTCGGAATCTTCCTGGCGGCTATAGCGCTCCGCCGTGAGCCCGAAGACATGGCCGCTGTCCGTGTGCTGCCGCAGCTTGAACAACAGGTTGTACTGGTCGAAGTCCATCGGATTGGGCTCGGTTCGGGTGGTGGAATAGCCCGCCACCTCGCCCTCGTTGCCGCGCTCATGCCCCTTGCGGTAACCGCCCTGGAAGAGAATGGAGGTTTCTTCGATCCGCTTGGCGACGGCGACAGACCCTCCAAAACTGCGGTCTTCGCTGTCGTAGGTCGATTTCGCAATGCCACCCCAGTCGCGGCCTTCGCCGATCACGTCATCCGGTTCCAGCGTCCGGAGCACGACTGCGCCCCCGAGTGCACCGGAGCCGGCGCGGCTTGAATCGGCACCGCGGACGATATCGATCGTCGAGAGAGCGTTGAAGTCGAAGCTGTCGGCGCCACCGTCCGCGTCACGAGCCCCGTCAAGCAGATAGGGGATTGGAATCCCGTCGATGCTGGTCAGCACGCGGTTCTGCTCCAGTCCGCGGATATTCACGCTCCTCGTGGCTTGGTTGAACGCGACGCCCGGCTCTAGGCTCCGGCCAAGATCCTCCAGGCTGGTGATCTGGTTGGCTTCGATCTCCTCAGCCGTGGTCCGTGAAGCCAGCGGCGTTTCCGCCACATCGCCCGCCGGGCCATTGGAGCGGTTCCCCTTCAGGATGATGGTCTCTAGAACGGTCGCACCTCCCGTTGTTGCGTCCTGCGACGAGGCGGGCGAGGACGCAGCAACGGCCAAAGCCGTGCATGCCAGCAAGAAAGATCGTGTGGTCCGGGTGCTCATGGCAATCCTTTCTCCAACCGGCATGCGACATCGACGGCGCACGCAAGGGCGCGCCGGACAGGAGGTCTTCCGGTGTTTGATTTCCGAGGCAGTGTTCGCCTCAGTTCCGCCATCTAAAAAACATGAATTTTTCTGTCAAGATAAACATGACTCATTCTGTCATGTTTTTGGATACCGCGGTTACCGCCGGTGGCCATCACTCCAGCCCTCTCTGCTGCGAAGGGCGAATTGCCTAACCGGACAAATTCCGACTAGATTTGTAAAATATGACGGTTGATCGTAAATGCGTGGAAGGAGCGCGCAGGTAGCATCGGCCAGATGAGAAGAACAGAAACAGACGTTTTGGATAGTCGGTGGTGAAGGTGGAAACGCGGGAGCGACAGGATGCCTTGAGCCGCTCCATCGCCGCGGCAGGCTCTCAGGCAGAGGTTCTGGCAGCTGTTAAGCATGCCGCACGAGCCTTCGAGTTCGAATACGTCACGTTGCTGGCGAAACCGATGGCCGAGGACGAGCTCCTGTCGCGGCTCCTCATCGAAAGCACACTGCCTGCGGATTTTGTGCGCCAATACGACAGCAGTCGGTTTCTTGCGCAGTGTCCGATCCTGCCGACACTGTTCGATACCATGCTGCCCCGCAGTTGGAAGCTTGAGGACCTTGAGGACGATGGTGAGGTACCTGCGCCCATCCGGCAGTTGATGCGCCGCTTCAACGTCACCACGACAGTCGCCATGCCGCTCCATTCCCTCAAAGGCGAGCGCTTCCTGCTGCGCTTCGACGGCAACCGCAGCCCGGTCGGCCGACCTGAGCTCAACGAGCTCGCCATGGTCTCGCTGCACGCATTCGATGTCTTCGACAAGCTCCGTCGGGCGGAGCGATCGTCGCTGCCCAGTCCTTTGTCGACGAGGGAACTCGAAGTGCTGCGTTGGACGGCTCAGGGGAAGACGTCAGTCGAGATCGGACGGATCCTTTCGCTGTCCGATCACACCATCAATACCCACATGACGAACGCCATCAAGAAGCTGGACTGCGTCAACCGTCCGCAACTGGTCGCCAAGGCGCTCCGGCTCGGTCTGATAAACTGACCTGCCTTGCTCTGAACACCACCTTCATCGTGATGAGGCCGGCGCGGACGGCGGCTGCGCGTGCTGTACCCTTTGGTTCTAGCGAACCGCCCACCTTGGGAGAAGGACCGCGCTGGCCGCACAACGACTAACTGTCCTGAGACACGCCAAGCTTACGGCGAGACCGTCTCTTGCATCCCCGCAACCGGCCCCCGCAACGCCCTTGCCTGCGCGCCTTCTCCAAAAAGGTTGTCGAAGCGGGCGTCGATGCGCCCTCTGCGTTGCTGGAGCCCCACACTCGATAGCATGCCCGTTTCATTCAGGCTGATCAGTTGCGCCAATTGTGGGAGTTCAGCCTTCGTCAGTCCCTCCGATTGTGCCGATTCCGGTCGGTCTTCCGCCACGACGGAGGCCAATACGACCGCGCGTTGCGTGTCGATCGACAGCTTGTTGAGCAGCGCGTTCATCTCGATCACCTGTCGATTAAGATGCGTCGTCAGGTTCTGAATGGCCGTCAGGCAGTGCTCCACCCTCGCCGATGCCGTGCTTTCCTCTCGTCGCTCCGGATCGCTCGACTGGCCTATGGCATCGGCCAGGGCCGCCCGATGCCCGGTCATGTCCAGGAGATCTGACTCGACCTTGTTTCGCAGCTCCAGCACCCGCTTCCGACGTGGCACAAGCACGGTGTGCAGGTTGTTGGACAGCAAAAGCGCCTGATCGAGCGACATCGCCCCGGATCGCGTATTGCCTGCCCGACGCATGGCAACCAGATTCCGCCAAGCGAGGCCCAGGCGTTCGGACCTCGTCGGCTTCGGCTTGTCCTCCAGCGGCGCCATTGCCCGGTCGACGCGCTTGCCCACCGCACTGACCAAATCCGCCAGGGGTTGCCGGGCTGTTGCCCATGCCTTCGAGATCGAAGCGACGAGATTCTCGCCCGTTGTGTTCAGCCAAGCCTCCGGAAAGGCTTTGGCGCGCGCAGCGTCTGCAACGTCCTGCGCAGCAGCCTCAATTTGCCGGTCAAGCGCCTCCAGTTCCTCCGTCAGCGCCGCCAGCTCGTCCTCGACCCGTCGTCTCCATCCCATTGTCATCTCGCACCGTGTTAGCTCCCGACAACATAAGGCCGCCGCGGATTTTTACCACGACGGCCTGCAGAATGCGAAGAATGAGAGACGGCTAGAGGCCGAGTTCGGCGGCCGCAGCGTCGATCCGCTCGCGTGCCTTCTTCGGAAGCTTGCCCGTCTTCACCGCCTCCAGATTGGCGGGCTCGCCCTCGCCGACGACGATCAGAGCAACCATGCCCATGCCAACATGGGGTGTGCACTTGACCACATAGGCCCCTTCCTTGTCGACCGTGATGACGATCTCCTGGTTCATCTTGCCCTTGAACTCCTCGGCACCCTCAGGGATCATTCCCTTGACCGAGGCAGCATCGTGCCCCTTGTCCGTCGGGATGAACTTGATGGTGTCGCCGGGCGCAGCCTTGATGGCGGCCGGTTCGAATACCATTGCCTGACCGTCGCTGCCCTTGTTGAGCATCTTCACCTCGATCTCAGCAGCCAGTGCCGGGAAAGCGAAAGCGGCGAGGCTGGTGGCCAGAACGAAAGCGGTCTTTGCAGTCTTGAGCATTTTCAATCTCCTGATGTGCGCCTTGGGAGGCGTCGACGAGATTGATAGGCGCTTCGCTACCGCCGCTCTTTGACGAAGATCAAGCAACTTCGACGCAGTTGATCTTGTCTTCCCAGTGCCGCCGACAGAAGGAGACATATTTTTCGTTGCCGCCGACATCGACTTGCGCGCCTTCGCGCACGATCTTGCCCTCCTCGTCCAGGCGCGCCACCATGGTGGCCTTCCGGCCGCAGAAGCAGATCGTCCGCACCTCGCGAAGCTCATCGGCGATCGCAAGCAACTCCCGCGATCCTGGGAAAAGCTTGCCCTGGAAGTCTGTGCGCAGGCCGTATGTCATGACGGGGATGCCGCAACGGTCGGCCAATCGGGCAAGTTGCCAGACCTGATCGGGCGCCAGGAACTGGGCCTCGTCGACAAACACGCAGGCGACCGGATGTTCGCCATGCAGTTCGGCGATCAGTGTGAAAAGGTCATCCCCGTCGCTGAAGGGAATCGCATCTGCGTGAAGCCCGATCCGGGATGCCACGCGCCCCGCCCCGGCCCGCCTATCGAGTGCCGCGGTCAGGATCACGGTGTGCATTCCACGTTCCCGGTAGTTGTAGGACGCCTGCAGCAGAAGCGTGGACTTACCGGCATTCATGGAGGCATAATTGAAGTAGAGCTTGGCCATCTGCGTCTTCTGATGCGCGCACGGTCTGAGGAAAAGTCCACAGGAACCTGAAACCACAGAAAAACGCCGCAAACCAGTGCATCGGGCGCCACGCGTTGCAAAGCCGACACGATCTGACGCCTTGGAGCAAGCTTGCCTCATCTTCCCATATATTGTTAATGACCGGGAAATTCATAACAGGGAGCACTGATGATGCCGACGACGAAACCCTTGAAGATCCTGCTGGCTGGAGCGATTTCACTTGTGGCCTTCGCGGAGCTTGCTGTGGCGGCCGAACCAGAATCATGCGCCACGGTTCGCCTCTCCGACGTCGGCTGGACGGACATCACCGCCACCACGGCAACCGCCTCGGTTATCCTGAAGGCGCTCGGCTATAAGACGGACGTCAAGGTGCTTTCGGTCCCGGTGACCTACAGCTCGCTCAAGAACAAGGATATCGACGTTTTCCTCGGCAACTGGATGCCGACCATGGAAGGCGACATCGCGCCCTACCGCCAGGACAAGTCGGTGGAGTCCTACGGCCCGAACCTTACGGGGGCCAAATATACCCTGGCGACCAACGCCAAGGGCGCCGAACTCGGCATCAAGGACTTCAGCGACATTGCCGAACACAGCGAGGAGCTTGACGGCAAGATCTATGGCATCGAGCCCGGCAACGACGGCAACCGCCTGATCCTCGACATGGTCTCCAACGACACCTTCGGCCTGAAGGATTTCGAGGTGGTGGAATCGTCCGAGCAGGGCATGCTTGCACAGGTCGCCCGTGCCGATCGCGCCGGCGAGCCCATCGTCTTCCTCGGCTGGGAGCCCCACCCGATGAACGCCAGCTTCGACCTCACCTATCTCTCTGGCGGTGACGACGTGTTCGGCCAGAACTACGGCGGCGCAGAGGTCTTCACCAATGTGCGCGCCGGCTACATTGAAGAATGCCCGAATGTCGGAACCTTCGTGAAGAACCTGAGATTCACGCTGCCGATGGAAAACGAAATCATGGGCAGCATCCTGAACGACGGCAAGGAAGCCGAAGCAGCCGCCACCGAATGGCTGAAGAGCAACCCGGATGCCATCGAGCCATGGCTCAAGGGCGTCACCACGAAAGACGGCGGCGACGCAATGGCTGCCGTCACGTCCGAACTCGGCCTCTGAGGCGTTTCCACCCGCGACCGGAGCAGATGGCTCCGGTCTCATCTTCACCAGTGAACGGGAAGTGTCGACGTGGAACTGCTAACTGATTTCAAGATCCCAATCGGGCCCTGGGCCAAGTCGTTCGTAGACTGGCTGACCGCCAACGGAGCCTGGTTTTTTGACTGGCTTTCCGACGTCCTGTCGCGGGTGATCGATGGCCTGCTTTTCGTTCTCCAGACCCCGCACCCCATCCTGATCGTCATTGCTATAACGGCACTCTCCTGGTGGTTTCGCAGATCGGTCGGTGTCGCGATGTTCACCGCGCTTGGTCTGCTGCTCATCATCAACCAGGGCTATTGGGAGGAAACGACGGAGACGCTATCGCTGGTCCTCGCAGCCACGGCGGTCAGCATGCTCGTGGGAGTGCCGCTAGGCATTGCGGCCGCCCGGCGGGAATGGCTCTACGAGATCATGCGCCCGGTGCTCGACCTGATGCAAACGATCCCGACATTTGTCTATCTCATTCCGGCACTGATCCTCTTCGGGCTCGGCATGGTCCCGGGTCTGATTGCCACCGTCATCTTCGCCATCCCGTCGCCGATACGCCTGACGCGGCTGGGCATTGTGTCCACGCCGGAAGCCTTGACCGAGGCAGCGGTTGCCTTCGGCGCCACCCCGGCACAGGTGCTTCGCAAGGTCGAGCTCCCCTATGCCATGCCGCAGATCATGGCCGGTCTGACCCAGACCATCATGCTGTCGCTGTCGATGGTGGTCATCGCCGCTCTGGTTGGCGCCAACGGGCTCGGTGTCCCTGTCGTGCGCGCGCTCAACACGGTCAACATCGCCCGCGGTTTTGAGGCCGGCCTTTGCATCGTGATTCTGGCCATCATTCTTGACCGGATGTTCCGCCCCGCTTCAGGAGACGCCACATGACGGATGCAGTCGTCTTCAAGAACGTCGACATCGTCTTTGGCGAGAAACCGGCCCACGTTCTAACACTCATCGATGAAGGCAAGAGCCGGGAGGAAATCAGCAATGACACCGGCATCGTCGTGGGCGTCGCCGACGCCTCGCTGACGGTGAGAGAGGGCGAAATCCTCGTCCTCATGGGGTTATCCGGGTCGGGCAAATCAACACTGTTACGTGCCGTCAACGGTCTTGCGCCTGTGGCGCGCGGCGACGTCCAGGTGATGACGCCGGAAGGGGCCATTGACCCCTACAAGACAAGTCCGAAGATGCTTCGCCAGTTGCGGACGAACACGGTGTCCATGGTTTTCCAGCAGTTCGGCCTGCTACCTTGGCGTACGGTTGAGGAAAACGTCGGTTTCGGGCTGGAATTGGCTGGCATTAGCGAAAGCGAACGCAAACGGCGGGTCGGGGAACAACTCGAACTTGTCAGCCTGGATCAATGGGCCGACCGCAAGGTCGGCGAACTCTCCGGCGGAATGCAGCAACGCGTCGGCCTTGCCCGCGCCTTTGCGACCGGCGCGCCAATCCTGCTGATGGACGAGCCCTTTTCGGCTCTCGACCCGCTCATTCGAACTCGTCTGCAGGACGAACTGCTGGAATTTCAGCGACGACTGAAGAAAACCATCCTTTTCGTGAGCCATGATCTGGATGAAGCTTTCCGTATCGGCAATCGCATCGCGATCATGGATGGCGGGCGCATCATCCAATGTGGGACGCCCCAGGAAATCGTGCGCGACCCGGCCAATCAGTACGTCGCAGACTTCGTGCAGAACATGAATCCGATCGCAATGCTGACGGCCGGCGATGTCATGCGGCGCGGCGTCGCCGACGGCGGATCGTCTGTCGGTGTCGCCGCCACTGCAACGGCCAGCACTCCCCTAATCGACATCCTGGACGCCCTCTCGCGCCAGCCCGGAACGATCGGCGTCATCGACAACGGCGTCGTGATCGGCACGATCTCCGCCGACGACATCATTTCGGGGCTCACGCGACATCGACGTCAGACGGACGAAGCGTGACCTCGCCCCCCCAGGACAGGCCGCAAGTGCTGCGGGAGACGGACGACGAAGCACGCCGCCTGTCCCGCAGCCTGATCCACTGCGCCCGGCATATGAGCCTGGCGGTGATGGATCCCGAAACGGGATTTCCGTCGGTCAGCCGTGCACTGACAGCGCCCGATCTCGACGGCGTTCCCGTCGTTCTGGTTTCCGCGCTGTCTAGCCACACAAGGGGCTTGGTAGCTGACCCTCGCTGTTCGCTGCTGGCGGGTGAACCCTCAAAGGGCGATCCGCTAGCCCATTCGCGCATCACGCTGCAATGTGTCGCCGCCCCCGTGGAGAAGCCGGGCGGGACGCAGGAGTGGCTCCGCGAGCGCTTCCTGGACTATCATCCAAAGGCTGCCCTCTACGTTGATTTCCCCGACTTCCGCTTTTTCCGGCTAACGCCTCGGACGGCCTCGCTCAATGGCGGTTTCGGGCGGGCCTATCTGCTGTCGCCGGAGGACATCACCTTGCAGGAGGTGCCCGCAATTGCCGAATGGCAAGCTCTCCAGCGGAAACTTCGCGACCTGCCGCAGGTTATACGCGCCCTTGCTGGCCATCTGTTTCCAGAAAAAGACCGAAACTGGCGCTTCAGCGGGGTTGATCCCCTTGGTTTCGATCTGACCTGCGGCGATCTTCAGTTCAGACACGAGTTCCAGCGCTCCGTCTCGACCGCTGCCGACGCCTTTTACTATATTTCGTCTTTGTCGGGCAGGAACGCACAAGGCATACCGTCACCTGAAAATTAGGGATATACAACTATATCCGATACTTGCTAATCTTTCGCTTTCACAATTGGGCATTATGAAGCCTCCGCGCTTCAAGGGGATATCTATAGACATGGAAACGATGCCACTTTCCGAGCATTCGTTGGCCGCCGCCGGATTGCTTTCTGCGATGGCAAATCCGAAGCGCCTTCTTATTCTGTGCTGCCTCGTGGAGAACGAGATGGCGGTTGGCGTGCTGGCCGGGCAAGTGGGCCTCAGCCAGTCCGCCTTGTCACAACATCTGTCAAAGCTACGCGCTCAAAAGCTGGTGAAGACGCGCCGCGACGCGCAGACGATCTATTATTCCTGCGCCTCGCCGGCTGTTCTGAAGGTATTGGGTTCGCTGGAAGAGATCTACTGCAAGCCCCTCCGTGCAAGCGTCGCGGCCGCTTGATGTTAGCGCTCACATTGCGGTGCGATCCTGCTTTGGCGCACCTGCAATCGCGGATAGCAGAATCTGTTAACGGCAGTTGACGGACCTGATGCCCCTGATAATTTGACCATTCAGTCAAAAGCCGGCCTCTGCCGGACGGGGAGCATGTCATGTCCAACCGCCTCAACACCACGCCGAACGATCTTCGCGCGTTCTGGATGCCGTTCACGGCAAACCGCCAGTTCAAGAAGGAGCCGCGCCTCTTCGTCGGTGCAAAGGATATGCACTACACGACGCATGACGGGCGCCAGGTTCTCGATGCGACGGCCGGCCTCTGGTGCGTCAATGCCGGCCACTGCCGGCCGAAGATCACCGAGGCGATCCGCGAGCAGGCCGGCGAACTGGATTATGCACCCGCGTTTCAGCTCGGCCATCCGAAGGCCTTCGAGCTTGCCAATCGCCTGGTGGACATCGCACCGGAGGGCCTGAACCACGTTCTCTACACCAATTCCGGCTCCGAGTCGGTCGACACCGCTCTCAAGGTCGCCCTCGCCTATCATCGCGTGAAGGGCAACGGCTCGCGTTTCCGCCTGATCGGCCGCGAGCGTGGCTATCACGGTGTCAACTTCGGCGGCATCTCCGTCGGCGGCATTGTCGCCAACCGCAAGATGTTTGGCACGCTGCTCACCGGCGTAGACCACATGCCGCACACCCATCAGCCGGGCAAGAATGCCTTCACCCGCGGCGAACCCGAGCACGGTGGCGACCTCGCGACCGAGCTGGAGCGCATCGTCACCCTGCATGATGCTTCGACCATCGCCGCTGTCATCGTCGAACCGGTGGCCGGCTCCACCGGCGTCCTCATTCCGCCGAAGGGCTACCTGCAGAAGCTCCGCGATATCTGCACGAAGCACGGCATCCTGCTGATCTTCGACGAAGTCATCACCGGTTTCGGCCGCATGGGAACGCCGTTTGCCGCGCAATACTACGGCGTCACGCCCGACATCATGACGACCGCCAAGGGCCTCACCAACGGGGTCATCCCGATGGGTGCCGTTCTCGTCAGCTCCGAGATCCACGACGCCTTCATGAGTGGCCCGGAGCACATGATCGAGTTCTTCCACGGCTACACCTATTCGGGCAATCCGATTGCCGCCGCCGCCGGCCTCGCAACGCTGGAAACCTACAAGGAGGAAGGCCTGTTCGACCGGGCGCGCGACATGGCGCCTTACTGGGAGGATGGCCTGCATTCGCTGAAGGACCTGCCGAACGTCATCGACATCCGCAACATCGGCATGATCGGCGCGATCGAACTCGATCCGATCGCCGGCGAGCCCACCAAGCGCGCCTTCTCCGCCTTCCTCAAGGCCTACGAGAACGGCCTCTTGATCCGCACCACCGGCGACATCATCGCCATGTCTCCGCCGCTGATCGCCGAGAAGCACCATA
>DASYHX010000283.1:0-2745 GCA_035998065.1 Pseudorhizobium sp. | reverse complement strand
CGCCAGGGGCTCTGCGAGGCTGTTTGCCAGATCCGCGCTGTCGGCGAGCAGCACTTTGCCCACGCCGTCCAGCTTGGCGGCCGCGTCGGCCGCAGCCTGGGCGCCAGAGCCGGCAACCAGCACGTGGATGTCCCCGCCGATCGCCTTGGCTGCTGTCAACGCCTTGGCAGTCTGGTCGGAAACGGAGGTATTGTCGTGTTCTGCCAGAAGAAGAATGGCCATGTTCTTTGTCTCCCTGTTCTTCCGACTTAAAGCACGCCGGCTTCGGTCTTGAGCTTCTCGACAAGTTCAGCAACGCTGCCGACCTTGATGCCGGCCTTGCGCCCCCCCGGCTCTTCCGTCTTCAGCACCTTGAGGCGCTGGGCGGTCTCGACGCCGAAATCGGAAGGGGTCTTCTTGTCGAGCGGCTTCTTCTTTGCCTTCATGATGTTGGGCAGCGATGCATAACGCGGCTCGTTGAGGCGAAGATCGGTTGTCACGATGGCCGGGATCTTCACCTCCACCGTCTGCAAACCGCCGTCGACTTCGCGGGTCACCTTGGCAGAACCGTCGCCGAGCTCGACCTTTGAGGCGAAGGTGGCCTGCCCCCAATTCAAGAGCGCGGCCAGCATCTGGCCGGTCTGGTTGCTGTCGTCATCGATCGCCTGCTTGCCCATGATCACAAGGCCAGGCGCTTCCGCCTCGGCGACACCTTTCAGGATCTTGGCAACCGCGAGCGGCTCGATTGCCTCGTCTGTCTCCACCAGGATCGCCCGATCGGCGCCCATGGCAAGACCAGTGCGGAGAGTTTCTTCGGCCTTTGCCGGGCCAATGGAAACGACGACGACCTCTTCGACCTTGCCAGCCTCCTTGAGCCGGAGAGCTTCCTCGACCGCAATCTCGTCGAAGGGGTTCATCGACATCTTCACGTTGGCAAGCTCAACGCCCGTCCCATCCGGCTTGACGCGGATCTTGACGTTATAGTCGACCACTCGCTTGACAGGCACCAGGATCTTCATGGGGTCCTTCCTTCACGTTTCGAGCCGCAAAGACTGCAGCCTCTCCCGTTTGTTCTTTCGTCGGTGGGCGACATGGATACCCATTTTTGTGACGATTACAACGCGGTTTTCGGCCTCAGTGCCTGCGGTTTGCTCATCCGGCTATGACTGCGAGCGCGGAAACGAGGGAACGCTCGCGCGCACCTCGACCGCCTTGGGCAAAACCACGCGCCGGTCGAAGAGCGGGACACCTTTGCGACGCATCACGAGAACGAGCAGCCCGCCAGAAATGATGCCGCCCACGTGGGCGCCCCAGGACACCATGCCATCCAGATCCAGTGTCAGCATGACGAACTGCTGTGCAAGCCAGAGGCTGAGCGGGATGAAAGCGGGCAGCGGAAGCGGGATGCGAAAGAAAACGAGAACCCAGAGCCGCACCCGCGGGTGAAGGATGAAATAGGCTGCAACGACGCCCGAGATCGCCCCTGAAGCGCCGATCAGCGGGCCTTCCGAAATGGGCGTGACAAGCGCGTGAAACAATGCGCCTGCGGCTGCGCACAGGAGATAGAAGATCAGGAAGCGCAGGTGGCCAAGTGCATCTTCCACATTGTCGCCGAAGACCCACAGGAAAAGCATGTTCGAGGCAAGATGCCAGAAATCCAGATGCACGAAGGCATAGGTGAGATAGGTGAGGTCCTTCGGGATGATCACAAGGGAGGGATCCAAGATAGCCGCATTGGAAGCCACTGCCGGAATGAAGCCGAGCCCCAGCGCAGCGAGTTCGCCCACAGCCGAAGGCGTCAGCGCCGTGACCGCCCAGATGGCAAAGTTCATCGCGATCAGCCCAAACGTCACGTACTGCACGCGGATGTATTTCAACGCGTTCACATCGTGGAGCGGGATGAACATCCTGTTTCCTGTTTCTTGCTTCCGGTCAGCGGTGCTTTCCGGGCACCCAGAGCACGTCCGCCCGGCCCTCGTCATTGGCATGACGTGCGGCAACAAAAAAGAAGTCCGACAGCCGGTTGATGTATTTCAACGCGGGCGCTCCTACGGGCTCATGCCGGGAAAGCTCCACCATCAACCGTTCCGCACGCCGCGAGACCGTGCGGGCAAGATGCAGAGCCGCCGCCGCTGGCGTGCCGCCCGGCAGCACGAATGAGCGGAGCGGCTCCAGTGTGGCGTTCAATTCATCGATCTCGTTTTCCAGCCGTTCGACCTGCGCATCGATGATGCGTAGCGCGGGAAATTCGGGGTTCTCCTCGACCTGAGGATTGGCAAGGTCCGCCCCCAGATCGAACAGGTCGTTCTGTATGCGCGCCAACATGTCATCAAGTTTCGGTATGCCGCGTGTGTGAAGCCGCGCGAGCCCCACCGTAGAATTCGTTTCGTCAACCGTCCCATAAACATCGACCCGCAGGTCATGCTTGTCGCGGCGCGGGCCGCTCACCAAGGCGGTGGTTCCGGCGTCGCCGGTGCGGGTATAGATCTTGTTCAGCTTGACCATGGTCAGCGCCCGCCGCCCGTGATCCACAGCGTCAGCATGATGAGCACGATCGCTAGGGCCTGAAGCATCAGACGAAGCTGCATCAGCTTGTTGGACTTATTGGCGTCTGTACCCTTCATCATGTTGAAGAGGCCGCGGATCAACACGAGGGCGACGAGGCCCATGACGATCAGCGCTAGGACGGTCGTGAAGCTGGACATCTGGTAGCTTGCCTATCTCGTCAGTCGAGCCGACGCATTAATCGATAAAAGAAATCTGCTG
>DASYHX010000273.1:0-7704 GCA_035998065.1 Pseudorhizobium sp. | reverse complement strand
CGGTGACGAATTCTACTGCGAAGAGCGGCGTCTGGGGCAATGGTTCTACTGCACGAAGCCCGAGCCCAAGCCCGATATCGACGCGCCTCAGGCGCCGGCTTCGTCGGCCGCAGAGCGGCTGAGCGCGATCACCAAGGAGTTGGACGAGCTCAAGGCTCGCGCGATCCTGGATCCGTCCCAAGAGAATGTGGTGGCGTATGTGCGATTCCAACGCGAACAGCTCGACCGCGCATCCACCTTCTCTGACACCTGGCAGCGGGCGCTGTGGCAGCATTCAGACCTTGACTACACCTTGCAGCGCCCGGTCTCGACCGTGGCAAAGCGCGCCTGGCTTGATAACCGGAAGGCGGACCGGGACGCGGTCCTGACCAATCTCAGTCAGCGCTATGGCCTGTTCTACTTCTTCGCCCAAAGCTGCGGCGCCTGCGAGGTCTTTTCTCCGATCCTGCGTTCGGTCGCCGACAGCCACCGGATGGCGGTGATGGCGGTATCGATGGATGGCGGCCCAAGCCGCGACTTCCCCCGATATGTGGTCGATAGTGGCCAACGGGCGCGGATGGGCATTTCCGGCAACGAGACGCCGGCCCTCGTTCTTTTCGACACCGCCACGCGCAAGACCATTCCGGTCGGGTACGGCATCCTCAGCGCTGATGAAATCATGGAGCGCATCTTCACGCTGACCAACACCAAGGTGGGGAGCGACTACTGATGAACGGCATACGAGGAAACGCTTTTGGCCGTATGGTCTCCCGTACTGCCACCGGGCTAGCGTTGCTCGCTGCCTCGAACCTCGCGCTTACAGGCGTGGCGCGGGCGGATGTCGCCGGCGAGATGAACAGCTTCTTCAATGACGCCGGGGGCGCTGCCAATGTCACCGGCCCGTCCGCCTATCAGGGGCAATCGGCAGGCTACTATTCGCTCGGCAATGTCTGGACCCGTTTCCCCCAGAAGAGCGTGTCTCCCTTCAATCTGCAATTACCGAGCGCCAGAGCGGGCTGCGGCGGCATAGATCTGTTCGCAGGCTCCTTCTCCTTCATCAACGCGAGTGAGATCGTTGCGATGCTGAAGGCGACGGCGAACAACGCGCTTGGTTTCGCCTTCAAGCTCGCCATCGACAGTGTGTCGCCGGAGATCGGCAAGGTAATGGATGAGTTCTCCCAGAAGGCGCAGCTCCTCAACCAGATGAACATCTCCTCGTGTGAGACCGCCCAGGCTCTGGTTGGCGGGATCTGGCCCCAGATGGAGACGACACGATCCACGATCTGCGAGGCGGTAGGGAACAGCCAGGGCATCTTTTCCGACTGGGCGGCGGCACGGCAGGGCTGCAATAATGGTGGCCAGCGCGACAGCACGATTGCCCGAAACAATGATCCGCGAATGCGCGAGCAGCTCATCGGCGAACCGCACAACTACACCTGGGAGGCGCTGCGCAAATCGCAGAAGTTCGGGGCCTTCGACCAGGAATTCTCGGAATACATCATGACGATCGTGGGCACGGTCGTGACCCGGCCGCCAACTGGCAGCGATCAGGGGCCGCAGGTGGATATCGTGGGCCCGGCCGAGGAAGCGGTGGTCACCGCGCTCCTGGATGGCACTGCCAACGCGCCGGCGGTGAAGATCCTCAAATGTACGAACTCGGACTGCACGACGATTGGCGAGCAAGCCCTCACGGTTCCCGCGAGTGCTGCATTGCGGCCGCGGATCTCAGCGATGATCACCTCGATCAGCAGCAAGATCCGCAGTGACACCGCGCTAGATGCCGGGGAGCGGCAGCTTCTGAACATCGCTACGATCCCGCTGTACAAAATCCTCGCGGTTCAGGCGATGGCCCATCAGGTGCTGGCCGACGGGGAGATCCAGACGCTCTCCGAGATCGTCGCAATCGACATGCTCAACGCGATGGTCGACAACATACTCGACCGGGTTGAGCAGGCGAAGGTCTTCTATCAGACGGCCGACCAGGAAACCGCTTCGCAGTGGCGCCAGCAAATCGCAGCGACGCGCGCGAAATTCGCGCAGCGCGACATCAAGCTGAGCAATAAGCTCAATGAGACGCTGATGATCATCAACCGCAGCGTTATGCTCGAATCCACGCTGCAGAACGCGATGTCACCGGGCATGCAGGCAGCACTCAGCTTTTCGCGGAGCCTCAATGTCCAGGGCCTGATGTAAGGCGGGGAGGGGGGTATGCTGGAGGTCTTTACGGTTGGCGGCGGTGAGTATCTCGTCAACACGTTCAACGCCGTTGCCGCCTGGTCGGGGGGAGGGGGCTATAAGTCCCTGATCCGGGTGGTGATGGTGATGGGCTTGATCTACTCCCTGATCACGGTCGCTTTCAGCCTGAACTACAAGGCGTGGCTCAACTGGTTCCTGGGAGCGACAGCAATTTATCTCTGCCTGATGGTCCCCACCGTCGACATCAAGGTGACCGACAGGATCAACCCGTCCCTGGCGCCAGCGACTGTCGACAACGTGCCCCTGGGCCTGGGGGTCCTTTCAAGCTTCACGACACAGATCGGAGACTGGCTGACACGGACGGCCGAGACGGTGTTCGTTATGCCCGGAGAGCTCAACTACACGTCGAATGGCATGATTTATGGCGCGCGCCTCTTCGATGCCACGCGCAACTTCACCATTCGCGACGCCGAATTTTCGACCAATCTCGAGCAGCATTTCAAGAACTGTGTCTTCGGTGACGTGCTCCTCCACCACAAATCGCTGACCGATCTGGCGAAGGCCAGCGACCTTTGGACGGCGATCGGTCCTGGATCGGAGGCCCGATCCCAGCAATGGCTCGAGAGAGCTTCCGGCGGGAAGGTAAGCAGTCACATTGTTACCTGCCGGGTCGCATACCAGGCGCTGGGCGGGCAGTGGGAAACCATGATCCAGGCCAACGCGGCGATCTGGGGCAAGATTGTGTATCCAAGGCTCAGCAACGAAGCGGCGGCCGCGAAGCTCACCCATGACGTTCCAGTGATCAACGCAGCGTTCACCGGCAACAGCGATAATTTCGTGGGCGTGATGCGGCAGAACAGCGCGATCAATGCGTTCATGCAAGCGCGGGATGGCATGTCGGGAAGCACTGCTGGTGCGTCGATCGATGCCTTTGCTACTACCCGAGCCGACATTCAGGCCCGCAACACTTACAATTCGATTGCGCAACAGGCGATGGCCTGGGTGCCGATCCTGAACATTGTCCTGACGGTTGTCTTCTTCGCGATGTTCCCTGTGATCTTCCCATTGTTCATGATGCCCCAGACCGGCCTGAATGCCCTGCGCGGCTATGCCATGGGCTTCTTCTATCTGGCTGCTTGGGGACCGCTCTACGTGATCCTCCATATGGTCTGCATGACTCGCGCCGAGAGCGCCGTCCGCGGTCTTTCGGGGGGTGGGATGTCCCTTGGGAGCTATGCCGGCATCGGGGCCGTCAATTCCGAAACCGCGACGATCGCCGGCTTCATGCTCATGAGCATACCGTTCCTTGCTGCTGGGCTCGCACGGGGAGCGATGTCCATCGCGGGGCAGGCTACGAGCATGCTGGCGCCGGCGCAAAATGCTGCGGAGGCCGCGGCTGTGGAACAGACTACCGGCAATTATTCCTACGGGAATGTCAGCTGGGCTAATGCGACCTCGAACATGCGGCAGAGCGACCAATGGACGACCGCGCCCAGCTATATGGGCGGCAATGCGAGCACGGGTTGGCGGCAGGACAATGGTGCCGTCGTCACTGGCTTTGGCAACGGTCAGGAGGTGATCGACACCGGAGCGGCAATATCGAGGCTCGGGTTCACCCCGACGGCGACGAGCGGCAATGTGGCGGAATGGCGTGAGATGGCAAGCAGCGCCCATCGTCAAGCCCAGGCCTATGAAAATGCCGCCCAGGAACTGATCACCTGGACCAAGACTGATCGTAGCGGCACGAGCCGGTCAACGGAAACGTCCTCTGGATGGGACTCCAGCGCTGGCCGCTCGGCAAACACCTCAGTCGATCAATTCGACCGCACCACGGCGTCGAGCAGCCAGGGCTTCGACGAGCGGTCGTCAACAGGCCAGAGTCTCACAATAGGTAACGGTCGAGATCGGTCGGCAACCGTATCTGATACCGTCGGAGGGAGATTGTCGGCAGGAACTTCCGGCGGAGGGGGAGGCAAACAAGGCCTTCGCGGTGCTCTTCCCTCACTCGGACTTCAGGTGGGTTCTCAGGGACAGCAGTCCGACCAGCTACGACACTCTACTTCGGACAATCGGACGTCCGAAAGCCAGAGCTCCGCGAGCAGCAACTTTCGAGATGAACATTCGAGTGGATCAGGCGCATCACAGGCTGATGGGACCTATGAGAAAGCAGGCACCTTCTCGCGCGCATCGACAACCGCGAGCAGTTCCATGTCGCATGAGGAGGCTCTCGCACGCGCGAATTCTTACTCCGAGACGGCGCGGAAGCTCGAGGAACTATCCCAGCAGCTGTCGCGCGATGCGAGTTATGCAGAGACCCACGGCCTCAGTCTCAGCCAGAATCTGAGCCAGGATCTTGCGCAGTGGTATCGGACTGAGCAGGCCTCCAGCAGGGGGCTCGATGCGCCGGAACTCTGGGCTACCGTGCTGACGCCGCATCAGGCACAGGTCCGGCAAGAAATGATCGAGCGATGGATGGAAAGCCGCCAGGAAGCCATTCGCGCCGAGGTCGCAGATCGTCTGGGTGAACCCGATTTGGTGCATGTTGGGCATCCGGATACCACAGACGCATCGGATGTCGCGGGAGCCTATCGACCACGGGTGCCGCCGAAGCTTCCCAGCGGGCCGGACCGCGGCGACCCGCACAAAGCCTCGGAGCTAATCGATGCAGGGGCAAAAAGAAGCGCCAGCGAACGAGGGTCAGCGCAGGCCGTTCGTACTACCAACGTGCAGGCTGCTTCCTCGCTTCAATCCGAGGCAGGCGAAAACCAGAATGTCGGTTTCTTCCAGGACAAGAACCTGCGTGACTGATGTCAAAGCGCTACGAACATGTAGCCGATGACGCCCAAAAGCAGCACGTACGCAAAGCCGTGAGCGATCTTGCCTCCAACAGTCTGAGGAAGCGGCTGTGCCTCTTGGAAACCTGTCGGATCGTCCGCATCATCGTCCACGAACCCAAAAAGCGGTCCGCCGAGTTGATCTCGCGTGAGATTGAAGAGATTCCAATCGAAGTGCTGCATCGTTCTCTCCGGTGCGCTTCGAACATAGCGCAGAAGGGAGGAAACTTCAAACTCAGGCAGGATCTGGCGTGGACCTTTCATCGGCCACGATGCCTAAAGGCAGATCAACCCCATGCTCTATCCTGGCAACCGTCAGAAGGCCCTTATAGGTTTCGACGCGCTGCCCGGCAGAAAGGATGCGGGCCTCGAATGATCCGAAACCGACCCATTCAGGGGGATATGTACGCACCTGCTCGAAATCCTTCTTGGGCACCGAGCTCGGCCCGCGATTGGCGATGCGCACCGATGATTTCGGTGCGAACACCATCGCGCTGCCATCTTCAAATTCAACGAGGATATTCTCGTTCATCACAATCCCCTTATTTCAACCGTGCCGATGCCACTTCGGTCTTATGGTGGAAATCTGGTTCTGAGCGTAGGCATTCTTGCTCTTGATCAGGCACGGCCAGTTCCCGCAAATTTGCCTCGCTCGGGGTGGCGGTGATCGACCAATTTTAGCCGTTTAGAGGGTATGTCATGAACAGCAACTTATGTCAGAACCTGCCATCGACCTGTGCAATCTTTTGGAGAACATTGATCGTCGCCTAGGCTTTTGGCGCTGATGCCGCATGGGACCATACCAAAGCGTCAATCGGCTGGTTTACAGATTTGCTTCTAGTTGACAGATTTATCAATTAGCCCATAGTGCCTTTGAAACGATGACGAGGGCCGACCGACATGACCAAGACCTTTCCTTGGGACTATCACAAGGATTTGACCGAAGAGCGCCTCGTTGCGGTCGGGCAGATGATCCTCGAGGCTCGGCGTTTGGCTGTCGAACTTTTCGATTCCGACATTGGTGACGATGGCTGGACCTTGGGGTGCCGTGCATCCCAGTTCGCTCGATACCGTATTCTCACGGCCTTCGACGGCCAGCGCTTTCCCTGGCTGACCGTGATCGATCGCTCCCGCCGTCTGATCTTCACGATCGGCGAGGTGCCGGTTCGCATTTATCGCGGTGAGGCGGAAGAGCCAACCGCCCGTACCCTTCATCAGAGCCTGAGCGAGCTGGACCAGCTTGGCTTCTCGTTCGATGAGCGCGATGAGGGTCACGATCTCGCTTACCGCTTTGCGGTTGAGACCGATGTCGATGGCAGCGCTCTCGCCGTCAAGTTCGTCGGCCTGCGCGGTGAGACGGCTGTGCTGAACTGGAATGTGCCTCTCGGTTTGGACGCATTCACTGGTGGCATCGGTATGCCAGCGACCGAGTCTGTTGAGCTCGATGCCCCCAGCGTGGGCGTGCGCGATCGTAAGACGAAAACAGGCGAGTAACGCCGTTCAAACGGCAAGGAATGAAATGGTCATTTCCGCTTTCCACGGGGAGCGCTTGCGCCTCGCTCGAGTGGCGCTGGGCTTGACGCTCGACCAATTGGGTGCGCGGGTCAGCGCCACACGCCAGTATCTTAACCAGCTTGAGCAAGGGCTGAAGGTACCCACCGACGAGATGCGCGCCGCGCTCGCGGCAGCTCTCGGCATTGCGGAGCATTTCTTCGCGATCCCGGCATCGGCGGGGATTAGTCCGGAGCAGTGTCACTTCCGTAAGCAGCGCACGACACCCGTGTCCGTCGTCAGCCAGGTGCTGGCGCGCGGTACCCTGCTTGACGGTTTCGTTAGCAGGCTAGACCACGAACTCGATCTTCCGACCGTGTCTTTCCCCGATATTCCGGTGGCCAGCGCGGCCGAGATTGAAGCCGCGGCCGATCATGCGCGTGAGCATTGGCGGCTCGGAACCGGTCCGATCTCGAGCATGATGCGGGTTGTGGAAAATGCTGGGGCCGTGGTCAGCTTCTTCAGTGGTGTGTCCGAACGGGTGGACGCTCTTTCAATAGATTGTGTTCGGCCAATGATCATCCGCAGCGAGGCGAAGCCTGCCGCCTGCAGGCTGCGTTTCGACTTGGCGCATGAGGCCGGGCACCTCATCATGCATCGAGGCATTCAAACCGGCGATAAGGTAACTGAGGATCAGGCAAACCGGTTTGCCAGCGCCTTCCTGTTGCCCCGCTCTTCGTTCATCCATGAGTTTCCGCGCAGCCGCCTCCTAGACTGGTCGGCCATATTCTCGCTGAAACTCCGCTGGAAGGTATCAGCCGCTGCGATACTGCGGCGAGCCTATGACCTTAGGATGATTTCTCCGGATCAGTATCGGACCGGCTACATCCATCTTAGCAAGACCGGCCAAAGGCGCGCTGAGCGCTTCGACGATCAGATCCCCACAGAGATGCCCGAACTCCTGCCCAAGGCTTTGCAGGCCCTCGAGGCAGCATTTCCCGGTTCACTGACCCGCATGGTCGATGCCTCGGGTTTGCAGGCCGAGATGTTCGAGCACGTCTCTGGCCTCGCGCTGCCAGTGGAAAAGACACCAGACGACAACATCGTTCCGATTAACCTTTGGAAATCAAGCATTTAACGGGATGTGGCCGATACGGCCTGAGTGCTAGGATCGCGTGCATAAGAGTGCGCGGCATCGGATTGG
>DASYHX010000233.1:0-2515 GCA_035998065.1 Pseudorhizobium sp. | reverse complement strand
CGACCACGCCTTCGCGCATCTGGTCCTGGCGTTGCGTCATGCAGCGTCCGGCATCGCGGTGGAGTGCTTCGACGGCAGCGAACACGCCTGGCCGCTGTCGCCCGTGCCCCGCCGCTTCGACCTTCTGCCCGGCACGCAGTTCTCGATCCTGAAATTCTCCGACCTCGCCGGCCTCACGATCATGGGAGCCAAATGGCCGCTGAGCGACGTGTCGGTGCCGTTCCACTCGATCCTCACCCAGTCCAACGAAGCAGCGGGGCCGGTCACGGTGACGCTGCGCGAAGGCGCGGCGGTGCTCCTCGCCCAGGCCGATCCGTCGACGCGCTGAGGCGCGACGAGGCTTGGCGGCAGGCCCCGCTTTCGCCTATGGTGCGCCCGCGTGGTCCCGTAGCTCAGCAGGATAGAGCATCAGATTCCTAATCTGAGGGTCACTGGTTCGAATCCAGTCGGGATCACCAACAAATTCAAAAGCTTAGGCTCTAAAATGACTGCCTCTATGTCGCAGCCATGTTGCAGTCAGCTCCCTTGATTTGCAAGGGTTTCCCGTTAACCTCGGCTACTCCATGCGACATGGGATGCGACATGAGGAGGGCAAAATGGCCGACGAGGCGACGATGCAGAAGAGCCTCGAGATCCTCGAGAAGGCCGCAAGCGAGGTCTCCGCTCTGGGTCTCGACAACGTGACCGTTAGCGAAATGTTCTTCGCCTATGGGATTCGCATCGGCGTAGTGGTCGAAGGGGTCCGGGTGTTCGATGCAGCTCGCAGGGTCATCGACGCTATGGAGAGGCAGAGCCTTGGTGACTGACGTTCGCCGACTGCGCCGCACTTTAAGCCATCGTGCCCAGAGCGCTCTCTCGGCCTCCCTAGCCGAACGCAGGCTCCGGTGAATGCGGCGGGATGCGGCAGCAAGAACGTGAGCCCGCGGGTGCAGGCGAACACGACCATCACGACGTCCGCCGGCGCATCCGATCCGCTCTTCGCTCGTTCCTCTGACGGAAAGGTGGAAACTAGGGTCGGGGATCATCAGTCTCCGCATCTGTCATGGAGACCTTTGGCAGGACAAGAGGCACCGCCGCAAGGATGATCAGGACAACCGCGGCCGACAAAACGGCAGTTGCTTCCAGTCCAAGTCCGGCAATGACACCAATGCCGGCCGTAGCCCAAATATTCGCGGCCGTGGTCAGACCCTCCACCTGATGCCGCGCTGCGCGAACCATGATAGCGCCCGCGCCCAGGAAACCGATGCCTTGCACAATGCCCTGCAGCACACGCGACAAATCTTCGATCGGCATGCCACTCTGTAGCGGTCCGACGACGAATAGTGCGGCACCCACGGCCACTAACATGTGGGTCCGCACCCCGGCGCTTCTCCCCTTGCGCTCTCGTTCGTATCCCAGGATTCCACCGAGCAATGCCGCAAGCGCCAGGCGCACCGTGATGCGAGTGATAGTCGACACGTCTGGAATGTCCGAGAATTCGCTGACGATGGTTGTCCATATTTCCTCGCCCAAAGGTAGCTCCTCACGCCGGGTGCCGAAATGCTGAAGCCGTATGCAGTACAAGAGGTTGACCGACAAACGAAGTCGACCGGCGGATCGAGTTATTTCGGCCGATCGACGTCCCCGGTCCCCTGCGGGACTGGATCAAGAAGACCTGTTAGGCGAAGGTATCTGCCGGATCAGGCTGCGGCCCTAAACTCGAACGCGTATGCAGACGAGCATAGATCAGCCCGCGCAACGTGTGCTGCACCGGGTGACGGCCGAAGTGCCACAGTGACTTCCCTGAGGCTTCTCAGCAGGATTGCGTCGAAGAGAGTTTCGCTGGCATCGCGCCGAACTTGCGGGCCGCCATGATCCTTCATCGGCCCCAGGCTCCGTCCGCCGAGATTAAGGAGGAGGTTGCAGCACTCGTCGTCCTGCATGGTCCGGAAGGCGCATGGCTGGAGGCGCGCGACGGCCTGCGGGATGCATTGGAAAACGCTCACTGGCTCGACGAGGACGAATTGCACCGCCGCAGCCGCTACTGGCACGGCATCATCCGAGAGATTGAGCGGCAGACCGGCTACCAGCACCAGTCTGATACGGCGACGGGGTATCTTGAGCGGTAGCGGCGGCAGCTAGGCAACGCCGTAACGTTGGTCGGCAACGCGATGCTCGCGCCGGTCAGCCGGTCTTGGTGCGGGTATTGGCAGCGGTGACGGATGCATTGGCCCTCAGGCGTCCCGGCGAAGACCGCCCGAGCTCCCTCTCCATCTGCTGCCATAGTGCCGTGCCTACGCGCCCTGTGACGCCGACGACGTGCTCCCGGTCCCTCTGGCCTCCTGATAGCGCAACAACGCCCTCGCCGATGGCGTCCTGAGAGCCTTGCATCCTATTCGCGTTTTGCCAGATGGTCCTGAGCAGGTTCGAACCTGCTCGTGGAAAACCAAGCGGACGAGACACATGGCCCAGACAGGCACAGTGAAATTTTTCAATGCGGACAAGGGATTCGGATTCATCTCGCCGGAAGGAGGTG
>DASYHX010000231.1:0-3416 GCA_035998065.1 Pseudorhizobium sp. | reverse complement strand
GCCGAAAGGTCCGACCCTCCTGCGCCTACGTTGTCGAAAAGGACGATCTGGTAATCACGTACAAAAGCCGGAGCCACCAGGCGCCACATGTGCTGGTCGCAGCCAAAGCCGTGAGCAAAGACCATAGCCTGCCCCGCATCGCCCTCAAGCTTCACGTTATTGCGTAACAGCGCCGACATGTTTTTTCCCGCTTCCAAGGCATTCGTAGTTCAAGGCTTCCCGAAAGTCATCTGCTTGGCGCAATCGATGTCCGGCAGGGAAGCTTCCCCCTTCATACAGCATCGATCTGGTTCCTGAACTGCGCCGCTGCACGTACTTGACCCTATCGAAGTGGAATCTTGCGACCTTCTGTGCGTGCGTCCACGGATGATCTCAGGCGAAGCTGAGTGCCTCGAGGCCCCGATCGGAAACTTATCCTCATTAACAACGTTGCAGGAGGCCATCCGGGAGCGGCCATGAACGACACAGCAGACGAGGCGTCTTTCCAAGGTGATGCACCCGCAGCAGCGCAGCCTTCCGCTCTTGTTGACCGACGCGAGCTGGCCCTGGTCGCCGTGGAGCGTACGAGGATGCCCATGGTTGTCAGCGACGCCCGCCAGGACGATTGCCCGATCGTCCTCGCGAACGAAGCCTTCCTCAGCCTGACGGGCTACAGCGCAGAGGAGGTGATCGGCCGCAACTGCCGCTTCCTGCAAGGACCCGGAACCGATGAGGCCGATGTGGAAGCAATCCGCGCGGGTTTGGCCGAGGGCGCGGACCTGTTCGAGGTCGAGATCCTGAACTACCGCAAGGACGGGACCGCCTTCTGGAACGAGCTTGCGATCAGTCCCGTCAGGAACGAAAGCGGAGAACTCCTCTACTACTTTGCTTCCCAGAAAGACATCACCTCCCGCCGCAGGGCAGGGCAATTGGAAGCGGCCGAGCACCAGCTGCTGATGGAAGTCGACCACCGCGCCATGAACGCGCTCGCGCTGGTCCAGAGCTTCGTCACCCTCACCAAGGCAGACACTGCCGCCGGATTCGCGGCCGCAGTCCGCGGGCGTGTCGGAGCCCTGGCGAAGGCTCACCGCCTGCTTGCCGCCGCCGGCTGGTCCGGCGCCGACATGGGAGAGCTGCTCGACATCGAGTTGCCCGCCTCCGCGCGGGAGCGGTTGATTACCGTCGGGGACGCTGTCCGCCTCCCGCCATCGCTCGTGCAGCCGATCGCGTTGGTCCTGCACGAACTCTTGACCAACGCCGTTGAGCACGGCGCCCTCGCCTCCTCCCGCGGATCGATCCGCCTCGAATGGCGGAAGCAGGACGGCGATCTCCTGCTGCACTGGCAGGAGGAAGGATTGGAGGAACTTGCCGAGCCGGGTCAGCGCGGCGTCGGGCTGCGCATGCTCGACAGCCTTATGCGAAAGCAGCTCCACGGCAGTGTAGACATGCGCTGGTCGCCTCCTGGGCTTGATCTCCGGATGGTCCTGCCGATCGCTGTGGAGGACGCAGCCCCTTCCGAACTCGACCCAGTTGCATGAACAGGATTCCAAAGTACGGCGACATGAACGCGAGGAAGCCGCTGGATCGAGTACTGGTCTCAGCCCGTGGGCAAGCGGCCAGCCTGTATCGCCTCTTCGTTACGTCTGCTCACAAGACGCTCACCTGCGAAGGCAGACGTTCGCCTTGCGACCCCAAGTCGGCCATAGAGGCCCCTTCCGCGATGTCCTGAAAGCAGACGTTCTAAGCGCGCTTGGGTTCGCATTCATCCAGTCATCCGCGGCCCGATGAGATTACATCAAGCGCATCTCGCACCTTCGCGAGCAACGTCTGGGTTGTGTAGGGCTTGGCCAAAAGAAGCACACCGGGATCGAGACGGCCATGATGGACGATGGCATTGCGTGTATACCCCGTCGTGAACAGCACCTTCGATTGAGGAGCGATCTCCCGGGCCGTGTCTGCTAGCTGGCGGCCGTTCATTCCATTGGGAAGAACGACGTCGGTGAAAAGCAAAGCTATACCGCCATCGCTGGCTTCCAGAACGTGATAGCCGTTTTCCCGCAGCGCCTCAACGCAGACGGAGCGGAGAGCGTCTTCATCTTCGCAAACAAGGATCGTTTCGTTCCCTGTCAGATCGGTGCGCTCCTCACTCGCGACAGGGTTCTCCGATTGTGCAGAGTGGGCTCGTGGTAGGTACAGCTTGACTGACGTGCCCTGTTCCAGCTCGCTGTATATCCTGATATGGCCGCCCGATTGCCTCATGAACCCATAGACTTGGCTCAAACCAAGGCCTGTGCCCTTGCCAGCCTCCTTTGTCGTGAAGAACGGCTCGAAGACGCGGGACACGGTGTCGCGATCCATTCCTGTGCCGGTATCCGAGGTAGTGTCCGCACTTGTGGTGGAAACTCGGATCTCTAATGGTGTGACGGAGGTGGCCACCGGATTGGCCGGCTAAGGTGGAGTTGCGAAGCTTCAACCTGACCGGAGAGAACCCGATGACCGAGGATAGATTACCGCTTGCCGGACTTCTGGCGAAGGCGGGCGATGGCGATTTTCTGAGGACGATCGCCGAGAGCGTGATGCAGCTTCTCATGGAGGCCGACGTGGAGGGTGTGATCGGCGCCGGTCGACACGAACGGACGCTGGAACGGGCGACCTATCGCAACGGATACCGGGATCGCTCGCTCGACACGCGGCTCGGCTCCTTTCAGCTTCGCATCCCCAAGCTTCGGCAGGGCAGTTACTTCCCGCCGTTCCTGGAGCCGCGGAAGCTCTCGGAGAAGGCCCTCGTCGCCGTCATTCAGGAGGCGTGGATCAGCGGCGTATCCACCCGGCGCGTTGACGATCTGGTGCAGGCCATGGGGTCGTCGGGGATCGGCAAAAGCACCGTATCGAAGCTCTGCAAAGACATCGACGAGCGCGTCGGCGGTTTCCTCGATCGGCCGCTCACCGGCGACTGGCCCTACCTCTGGCTGGACGCGACCTACTTGAAGCAGCGTGAGGGCGGACGCATCGTCTCGGTCGCGGCCATAATCGCCGTGGCCGTCAACACGGACGGCAAGCGCGAGATCGTCGGCCTTCACATCGGGCCGTCGGAAGCGGAGACCTTCTGGTCGACCTTCCTCAAGAGCCTCGTGCGGCGCGGTCTTTCCGGCGTGAAGCTCGTGATCTCGGATGCTCATGAAGGGCTGAAGGCGGCCATTCGCCGGGTGTTCAGCGCTTCATGGCAGCGCTGCCGCGTCCACTGGATGCGCAACGCGCTGTCCTATGTCCCTAAGGCGCAGCAGAGCATGGCGGCCGCGGCCCTGCGCCAGGCCTTCATCCAACCCGATCGCGCCGGCGCGGCCCAGGGGCTGCGACATGTTGCCGACCAGCTCCGTGGGAAGTGCCCCAAGCTCGGCAGCTTCATCGATGACAGCGAGACCGACGTGCTGACGCAT
>DASYHX010000201.1:0-16853 GCA_035998065.1 Pseudorhizobium sp. | reverse complement strand
CAGCACCGGTGCGGCCTCGGCATTGGAATCATGGACGATCTGCGCGAAGCGGTAGACGGCCTCCTCATAGCGGTTGTTGAAGCCGTGCACGAAGACAAACACCCGCTTGCTCGGCGGGAGATGCCTGGAAAGCCAGCGGTTGGCGCCCTTCTCCGTCTCGACCGGCTCAACCCGCACGGTGGCAAACTCCTGGGCGGGATCCGCCGGCAGCCGCTTCGGCCACTGCACCTCGCCGATCTTCCGGTTAGCATCGGGCGGAATGGAAACGGTGATGGCGGTGGCTTCGAGATCGCGGCCGCGCTCGCCAGAAAACAGGATGCCCGGATCCCGGGAAGGCTGGCGCGTGGTGGCAACGAAAATGTCGACCTCCTGACCGGGCGCTGCCGCCGAGGCCGTCGGGATCAGCACCCCCTCCGGCCGCCCCGCACAGCCAGACAGGCTCAAGGCAAGAAGAAGGGGGAGAAATACTGCCCGCAGGCGACGTGAAGGATGAGCGGCGCCGGTGATCATGCAGCCCATTCAGCGGGAATGGGGGCGGATGTCAATGCTGGGGGGCATGGACACAAAAGCCAGGCGCCTGTCTCTAGACGGCTAGAGTTTGGTGGTCAGCGTTCTGTCGTGACCTTATCCGCACCAACTTTGCGATGGGCGCCTACCAGACTTTGCGAGGTACGAGCTGGCGAGGCTAGATCAACAGGAGGGGATTGCCGAACATAGAAATAGAGAATTTTTGGCGAATAGGTAAATTATTCACCATCCAAACACTTGAGGGCAGATGGTGAGTACGGTCGCCAAGGGCAACAAGCTGGAAGATGACTTATATGATTATCTTCTCGACCAAAAGCGGCGGGGAGAGCTGGTCTTTGGTGGCTATCCCGCAGAGAACTGCGAGATTTTCAAGAAAAAAAAGTACTACTGCAACGAGCGCAAGAACGACGTGGAGTTCGATGTTGTGGTCGAATACACCTTGCGTGGGCGTAAAAGAGCGCATTCCTACGTTGTGTTTGAGTGCAAAAACTACGGAAGCGATGTCCCTGAAATTGAGGTGATAGGCTTTTCCGATAAGCTCTCCCGACTATTCCGACATGCAGCCAAGGGTATCATGGTCGTGTCCACCAGATTACAATCTGGTGCGAAAGAAGTCGCAACCAGTCGAGGAATGGCCATCGTCAAGTACGACAAGAAGGGCTTGGAGATTGTTGCAGATCGTCGGGGCCGCACCTGCCTAGATGAAAATTTCATAGCGGCGCAAATCTTCCGTGCCGACATTCCGGCTAAGTCGTTGAAGTTCTCGGCCTACCACGAAGGGAAGTTCTTCGGCACGTTGCGTAGACTCCTCTCGAGCCTCACAACCGACCTTTCGCCTCCGGATGAAAGCTCAAGCAGTAGTGGGATTAGCATTCCGTTCGTACCTGCCACTGAGATCGAGGGCGCAGCTCACGTTGTTCTCAAGGCGATCGGCTACAAGCTTGGCGCTGTTGATTTGGAACGTATCTGCTCGTCACTGTCCATAGACTTGCGTTTCACCGAATTGGCTGTTCAAGACAATGACGGAGCGTTCGTCTTGGGTTCCGCGAACTTCGATCAGAGAACGATCCAGATCAACGCTCATGGCAATCACCACAGAGAGCGCTTCACTATTGCGCACGAGATCGGGCACTTTTGCCTTGAGCATTGGCGGTACCTGAGATCTGAAAGGACGATTGAGACCGACCTGTTTCTGGAGGGGCGGACGGAAATCGGTACCAACTATAGTCGCCTAGAAATCCAGGCGAACATGTTCGCTGCCAATCTTATCCTGCCCGACACGGCGTTTCGCGCCGCCACGTTTGTCGCGCGAGAGTTAGTTGGCTTCCGCAATCGAGGGCACGGCTATATCTATGTAGACGATCAGCCGGCCAACCTAGCTGACTATGATGACCTGCTTGTGTGTCTATCAAAGCATTTTGAGGCTTCGAAAGAGGTCGTGGAGATAAAGCTCAAGACAATGAACTTGCTGACCGACCGAAGGACGCGGCACAAAGCAGTCCATGTCGGTCAGGCTCTTGGAAACGCTTGGCCCCAGCTATAGCAATCAAGAAGGTAGGAAGAGATTGGTGGAGCTAAGCGGGATCGAACCGCTGACCTCTTGCATGCCATGCAAGCGCTCTCCCAGCTGAGCTATAGCCCCATCAGGGTGGTCCGGCATTCTGTCCGGTCCTGGGAACTCAAGGCGTGTCGCCCGGAGTGGCGGCTTATTACTTCCGGTTTGGGGAGAGTGCAAGCCGTATTTTGAAGAGCCCGGCGAAAAATGGTCCGCCGGGCAGTCGCGGATGGATCAGACTTCGTCGTCGTCGCCGGTCACGCCGATGATGCCGGTCATGTCGTCGTTGTCGTCGTCTTCGTCGGCTTCAAGGAAGGTGTCGTCGTCGTCGCCTTCGATCTCGACGTCGTCATCGCCCATGTCCGGCAGATCGTCGCCGCTGGAATCGTCGTTGTCGTCAGTCGTCGTCAGCTCGACTTCCGTGTTCTCGGTATCGACTTCCTGGATCTCCTCTTCCTCGGCCTGTTCCATCTTCATCTGGGCCGTGTTCTCCTCGAAGAAGGAGAGCGGCCAGGACTTGCCGGTGTAGGGAGAAACAACCGGGTCGCGGTTGAGGTCGTAGAATTTCTTGCCGGTATCCGGGTCGGTACGTTTGGTTCCGAGTTCCGCTTTTGCCACTGTGAAAGCCTCGTGAGTCTGGCCGATCAGGTCGGCTTTGCCGCCGGAGCGGCTGTCAACGGGTGAGAAACTAAGCCGGTCCCCATAAGGCCTGTACTCTTTTCTGTCAAAGGTAAACTTGGAAGGGGACGGGGAGACGCAAATTAGCCGGATGACCGGCTTTCTCCTTTGTGCTAACGACGCGCGCAAAACCCAAGGACTATCAAAGAAGGACAGACCATGTCGCATGGTGTCGCGTTGAAGCCGGCCCGCTCGCAGAAATCCGCCGACCTGAAGGGCACCGTCCGCATTCCGGGCGACAAGTCGATCTCGCACCGCTCCTTCATGTTCGGCGGGCTTGCTTCCGGCGAAACGCGCATCACCGGCCTGCTGGAGGGCGAGGACGTCATCAATACCGGCAAGGCGATGCGCGCCATGGGCGCCAAGATTGACAAGATCGGTGACGAGTGGATCATCCAGGGCACCGGCAACGGTGCGCTGCTCGCTCCGGAAGCGCCGCTCGATTTCGGCAATGCCGGCACCGGCTGCCGCCTGACCATGGGCCTCGTCGGCGTCTACGACTTCGACTCGACCTTCATCGGCGATGCGTCGCTGACCAAGCGGCCGATGGGCCGGGTGCTCAATCCGTTGCGCGAGATGGGCGTCCAGGTGAAGGCCGCCGAAGGCGACCGCCTGCCGGTGACGCTGCGCGGACCCTCGATACCCAACCCGATCACCTACCGCGTGCCGATGGCCTCCGCCCAGGTGAAGTCGGCGGTCCTGCTTGCCGGCCTCAACACCCCCGGCATCACGACGGTGATCGAGCCGGTGATGACGCGCGACCATACGGAAAAGATGCTGCAGGGCTTTGGCGCAAATCTTACGGTGGAAACGGATGCCGAGGGCGTGCGCACCATCAGGCTAGAAGGCCGCGGCAAGCTGACTGGCCAGGTGATTGATGTTCCGGGCGATCCGTCGTCGACGGCCTTCCCGCTGGTGGCGGCGCTGCTGGTTGAAGGCTCCGACGTGACCATCGAGAACGTGCTGATGAACCCGACCCGTACCGGCCTCATCCTGACGCTGCAGGAGATGGGTGCCGATATCGAGGTCATGAACCCGCGACTTGCGGGCGGCGAGGACGTGGCGGATCTGCGCGTGCGCCATTCGCAGCTGAAGGGCGTGTCCGTGCCGGCCGATCGCGCACCCTCGATGATCGACGAGTATCCCGTGCTCGCAGTTGCGGCCGCTTTTGCCGAGGGAACGACCACCATGCTCGGCCTGGAAGAGCTGCGGGTCAAGGAATCCGATCGCCTGTCCGCCGTGGCCGATGGCCTGAAGCTGAACGGCGTCGATTGCGACGAGGGCGAGGACACGCTTGTGGTCCGCGGCCGTCCGAGCGGCAAGGGCTATGGCAATACCTCCGGTGCGGTCGTGGTCACCCACCTGGACCACCGCATCGCCATGAGCTTCCTGGTGATGGGTCTGGTCTCCGAGCACGCGGTGACGGTCGACGACGCCGGCATCATCGCCACAAGCTTCCCGGAGTTCATGGACCTCATGACGGGCCTTGGCGCCCGCATCGAGCCGGTCGAAAGCCGGGCGGCCTGATGGGTTTCGTCATCGCCATCGACGGGCCGGCCGCGGCGGGCAAGGGCACGCTGTCGCGCCGGATCGCGCAGGCTTATGGCTTCCAGCATCTCGATACCGGCCTCACTTATCGTGCAACTGCCAAGGCGCTTCTGGATGCGGGCCTGCCGCTCGACGACGAGCAGGTGGCGGAAAAGATGGCGCGCGAGGTGGATCTCTCAGGCCTCGACCGGTCCGTCCTGGCGCGCCATGAAATCGGCGAGGCCGCCTCCAAAATCGCGGTGATGCCCTCGGTGCGCCGTGCGCTGGTGGAGGCGCAACAGGCTTTCTCACGCCGCGAGCCGGGTGTGGTGCTCGATGGGCGGGACATCGGGACGGTCGTTTGTCCCTCCTCCCCCGTGAAACTTTACGTCACCGCGTCACCCGAGGTGCGGGCAAAGCGTCGCTTCGACGAGATTGTGGCTGCTGGCGGGGAGGCGGATTTGGGCGCCATCTTCGCCGATGTGAAGAAGCGAGATGAGCGGGACATCGGTCGCGCTGACAGTCCGCTCAAGCCGGCAGACGATGCACACTTGCTAGACACGTCGGAAATGAGTATAGAAGCCGCGTTTCGGGCCGCGAAGAGCCTTATCGACGCTGCTTTGAATAGAAATTGACGACCTGCCGGCAAGTCGGCACGTCAGATTAGCTCGCAGATCAGTTCTTGCGCCGGATTGCCTCCATGACGAGGCGGACTGACTACGAGCGTGTTCAACACGAACCACCGGCGCATATGTGTCCTAGCTGGGCACTTCAGGAGATTCCATGGCAGTATCTAACCCCACGCGGGAGGACTTTGCAGCCCTCCTCGATGAATCCTTCGCACAGACCGATCTGGCCGAAGGCTATGTGACCAAAGGCTTGGTCACGGCGATCGAAAAGGACATGGCGGTTGTCGACGTCGGCCTTAAGGTCGAAGGTCGCATCGCGCTGAAGGAATTCGGCGTCAAGGGCAAGGACGGTTCGCTGAAGGTTGGCGACGAAGTCGAAGTCTATGTCGAGCGCATTGAAAACGCACTCGGAGAAGCTGTTCTGTCGCGCGAGAAGGCTCGCCGCGAGGAAAGCTGGGTCAAGCTCGAAGTCAAGTTTGAAGCCGGCGAGCGCGTCGAAGGCGTCATCTTCAACCAGGTCAAGGGTGGCTTCACCGTCGATCTGGACGGCGCCGTTGCCTTCCTTCCGCGTAGCCAAGTCGACATTCGTCCGATCCGCGACGTGACCCCGCTGATGCACAACCCGCAGCCCTTCGAAATCCTCAAGATGGACAAGCGCCGCGGCAACATCGTCGTCTCGCGCCGTACGGTTCTCGAAGAGTCCCGCGCCGAGCAGCGTTCTGAAATCGTTCAGAACCTCGAAGAAGGCCAGGTTGTTGACGGCGTCGTCAAGAACATCACCGACTACGGTGCGTTCGTTGACCTCGGCGGCATCGACGGTCTGCTGCACGTCACCGACATGGCATGGCGCCGCGTCAACCATCCGTCGGAAATCCTGAACATCGGCCAGTCGGTCAAGGTTCAGATCATCCGCATCAACCAGGAAACCCACCGCATCTCGCTCGGCATGAAGCAGCTCGAGTCGGATCCTTGGGATGGCATTGCCGCCAAGTACCCGATCGGCAAGAAGATCTCCGGTACGGTTACGAACATCACTGACTACGGTGCGTTCGTCGAGCTGGAGCCGGGCATTGAAGGCCTGATCCACATTTCGGAAATGTCCTGGACCAAGAAGAACGTGCACCCCGGCAAGATCCTGTCCACGACACAGGACGTCGACGTTGTCGTTCTTGAAGTCGATCCGTCCAAGCGCCGTATCTCGCTCGGTCTCAAGCAGACGCTCGAGAACCCGTGGCAGGCGTTTGCGTTCGGCCATCCGGCCGGCACTGAAGTCGAAGGCGAAGTCAAGAACAAGACCGAATTCGGCCTGTTCATCGGCCTCGAAGGCGACGTCGACGGCATGGTCCACCTCTCCGACCTCGACTGGAACCGTCCAGGCGAACAGGTCATCGAGGAATACAACAAGGGCGACATGGTCAAGGCCGTCGTTCTGGATGTGGACGTCGAGAAGGAACGCATTTCGCTTGGCATCAAGCAGCTCGGCAAGGATGCTGTCGGCGACGCTGCAGCTTCCGGCGAGCTGCGCAAGAACGCTGTCGTCTCGTGCGAAGTCATCGCGGTGAACGACGGCGGTCTGGAAGTGAAGCTCGTCAACCACGACGACATCACCTCCTTCATCCGCCGCAACGACCTGGCACGCGATCGTGACGATCAGCGTCCGGAGCGTTTCTCGGTTGGCCAGGTGTTTGACGCTCGTGTCACCAACTTCTCCAAGAAGGACCGCAAGGTCATGCTGTCGATCAAGGCTCTCGAGATCGCAGAAGAGAAGGAAGCGGTTGCTCAGTTCGGTTCGTCCGACTCGGGCGCATCGCTCGGCGACATCCTGGGCGCGGCTCTGAAGAACCGCGGCAACAACGAGTAATCGCTGTTTCCCGACAATCGAAGGCCGCCTGACCGAAAGGTCCGGCGGCCTTTTTGCGTTTGACGTTCGGTTCAGCTGAGATCGGCCATGCGCCAGTATAGATCCTCTGCGTGATCCGGAGCTCCAGCGTTGAGTTCCTGCACCGTCTCGCCCTGGCTTTCATCCGCGGCGCTTTCGCCTTCTTCGCCCTCACGCTCGTCCTGGGCATCCTGCTGCGAGGATCGGCCTCCACCATCTTCGTCGATAGCCGCGACACGCTCCACGTCGCGTTCCTCTTCCGGCGGCGGTGGCGGTACCTGCGGGTAAGCGACAAAGGCCTGCGCAAATCCCTCGCGCGCCATCATTGGTGCAGCCAGCACGAAGGCTGTCGGATCGGGCGTGGCGTATGCAAGCAGCGGGCTTGCCGCAGCCTTTGCCGCCCCGCCTGGGGCTGGAAGTGGTGTTTCATCCACCTCCAGCGTGCCTGCCATGACAGCCTTGGCCGGCCGGTTGCTCGCCTCGGGGATTTCCGGCCGCAGAAGTTGGGATGCCGCGTCCTGTCCCGGTTTTGGCGCCGCGAGGTCGGCCAAAACCTGAGTGCTGTTCTCGCGGTCTGGCGTGGCAGCCTCCGCGGGCAGAGGATTGGGCGCGCCGGCGGTGTGGTAAAGAACCTCCTGCAGGAACTTGTTCTTCGTGTCTCCCACCGCTCGTTGAGCCAGGCGCGCCAGTGCCGGTCCATCATAGATGACCGGCGACCCTGCACCGGGAGCAGGTGCAGAGGTGGGTTCGCTTGCCGTAACTCGTCCGGGGACAGGACCTTTCTGCAGGGGGAGGGGGTCGCTTGCACCGGCGGACCCCGCGCCACTGTTTGAGGTTGCGGTATTCGTCGCAGGATCGAGGCTGGTGCGGTTGGCACCAGCATCCTCAGTCTGCTTAACAAAGGAGGTACTACGGATGCCGATCGCCGTTTCGGCTTTTACCCGCAGGCCGTCGCCGATCCTGCCCTCCATCCTGCCGGCCGTCGCTTCGGCGCCGGTGAATGCTGATGAGGAGGGGAGGGAAGACGTTGCTGGTGCTCCTGAACCGGCTCCCATGGCAGGGGCGCCTGCCGAGCCGGTGCTGGCGAGCTCGCCGACGTATGAAACGGGAACGGGAGAAGCTTGCCTTGTTGGCATAGCTGTTGCGACCACCGAGGCACGGATTGCAGCTGACGCAGAGGCGATATCTGCGCCGCCATCCGAGCGATAGGAACTAACCACTGCGCGCGCGACCGGGTCGCGCTCCATCAGTTGCTCCGCCTCCAGGTAAACACTCACACGTGCCGCCTCAGGGCCGAGAGGGTTGCTGAGGACCTCGTTCAGCGTGCGAAGCGTCATGCCGCGAACAAGCTGTGCCAGGGTCTGTTCGAGCATCATCCGCTGCGACGCGCTGAGCGACTTTACGGCTTCCGCCAAACGGTGCGCGTAATCGATGAGGCTTTCGCCCTCCCGCCGGCTGATCTTCAGATAGCTTCCAACGGTCTCGGCAAACACGGAGAGACCCTGCGCGATGTTCAACTGGCTGAACAAGGATAGCACGTCGATTCGCCCGCCGTTCAGAAGATTAGCGGGCATGGGCATGGCCGCGGTCGGTTGTCCGGAAGCGGCACTGACCGGAGAGCGCTGGATGGGGCGGCCGGCAGTCTGGTAGTCAACGGAGGCGCTCAAAGCAGCACTGATGGGCGGCAGCATGACCTGCTCCATGTCATCGCGTTGGCAAGACAGATCGGCTACAGCGGTCCGCGCTTCGCAGCGTTCGGCGCTGCGGCCGCGACGCCTCATGGCGTCACAAATGCCGATTGACTGTTAGAATTGCAGCGGACTCGTTAACAATCTGCTAACGGGCGGGCGCTCCCAGTTCCGGCCACGGCGGCAGAGAACAGCGAAAGTGGCGCTGATAGGCACAAACCCCACTTCGGCGCGAGGTGCTAAGCAGCGAGCTTCTTCTTCAAGAGCTCGTAGAGACCGATCTCGTCTACTGAGATGGGCAAGACATCTGGAACGGTTTCGTTTACCACATCGGCGGCAAGTTCTTCCATGGCTTCCGCGTTGACTTGGTTCGGTTCTTCCAGGTTCGCCAGGGCGCCACCGTTTTCGGTCGAGGCGGCGCTTTCCGCAGGTGGGGTACCATCGGCATGGTCGGGAGATTTGGCCTGTTCGACGGTTGCCCCAAGAAGCAGAACCAGGTCTGTTTCCGTGGCATCGGTAACCGCACCGTCGGGCGCCCGGGGTGTCGCCGCGCGATCGTTTCGGAGCTCCACCGCGTCCTGCATCTCCTGAACATCCTCGAGCTTCTCCGAAGCCTCGAGAGCCTGAATATCCTCCTGCCGCTCCGCACGCGTTTGCGCGTCCTCGACCCGCGTTGGATCGTATCCCTGCGGCCCGAGCTTCAGTTCCTCAAGCGTCTTCGGGTCCGCCGCGTCCTCAAGGCGTTGCAGAACCCGTTGAACGTCGAATGCGGCCTTGCCGCCATTGGCGACCTTCGTCAGCCCTTCCATGAGGCGCGCATTGTCGTCGCCATAGGGGTTCTTGATCGCCGCAATAACAGTGGCGAGCGTCACGCCGGCATCGGCTAGCCCCAGGTCCTTCTGAAGCTTCGCAATCTGGTCGGAATCGAGCTCCTTCACCGCGTCTTCGATTGCCTTGCCGAGCGCGTAGTTTGATCTCTCTTCACTGAGATCGATTCCGAGCCTTGCCGCCAACCGTTCGGTCAGCTTCATCTTCAGCTCGTTCGGGTCAATATTGTTGATGCCAAACAGCGCTTCGGCAATCTTGCCCTGGGCACGCCGCGATTCGGTACTGGCGCTGATGCGCGCCTCGACGACCGGATCCTTCTTGCTGCCGGACGCCTTCTCCTCGTCCTGCCTGCGTCGCTCTTCCAAGCTGTCGAGGGTCGACTGCATGAGAGTGGTCGCTGCGAGCCCGGAGGCTGCCTGTGTCGGTGATAGCATGGCTTGCGCCCCAGACGTTTGGCGCAAGCCTAGATGCACAGGGTAAACCGCGCGTTAACCGGGAATGGCGCGAGTTCGCACTCGTGGTCAGCTATGCGCGAAGATGTCCGTCTCTTCCCAGCCAAGCAGGTCGAGCTTTGCGCGGGTCGGCAGAAACTGGAAGCAGGCATTGGCAAGTTCGGTACGACCGTCGCGATTGAGACGCAGCGTCAGCTTGTCGACGAGGGCGTGCAGATGCAGGACATCGGATGCGGCATATTCAAGCTGCGCCGGCGATAGCTTCTCAGCGGCCCAATCCGACTGCTGCTGAGCCTTCGACACATCCACGTCGAGCAACTCCTTGAGGTTGTCCTTCAGGCCGTGACGATCGGTATAGGTCCTGGTCAGGCGAGACGCGATCTTGGTGCAGAAGACGGGGGTGGTGGTGACGCCGAAGGTATGAAACAGGACAGCTATATCGAAACGGCCGTAATGGAAGATCTTGCGACGCGATGGATCCGCCAGCAGTGCAACCAGATTGGGTGCTTCCTTTTGCCCGGCAGCAATGCGGATCACGTCCGCCGTGCCATCGCCCGGGGACAACTGTACTACGCAAAGCCGGTCGCGTCGCGGAACGAGTCCCAGCGTTTCCGTATCGATTGCGATATCACCAGTGTAGCGTTCGGCGTCGGCTTTGGAAATGTCACCTTCGTGGTAGCGAATACTGGTCATGATCGGCCTCTCTGTTCGTAGCGGAGGCAATGGCACATCGGTAGAGCTGCGGCAAGCACCGGGTGCCGGTGCGCTACCAGCGGGATGACATAGAGGAAGCTATGCACGTATTGCATTGCTGCGTTGCAGCAGAGCTCTTGGCAAGGCATCCCGACCGTCCTATATGTTGCACATCGAAGCGACGCACTCCTCCTCCCAGCGTCGCCAGATACGGATCGGCAACCTCCTCCTCCTCCCAAATTGCCGATCAAGTTTAAAGCCCGACGCACCTCCTCCCGCGTCGGGCTTTTTCCTTTTCGGAACCTGGGTATCGGCCGTCATGCCACGACGGATCATACGCGCAGTCGGTCAATCTCCTTCATCACCTTGTCGTCGATCTCAAGACCTTTCTCCAAGGCAAGCTTTCGACTCGTTTGCCCGCGCCGCCCCGGAAGTCTTACGCCTTCTTCGTGGGTCATCACGTCCGCAAGCTCGGCGACCCGTTGAGCCGCGTTGCCGGATTCCGGAGAGATCGCGATGATCACCTGACCGACACCCGGAGGAGAACCTTTCGCGTCGAAGAAGGAGGAGGCTTCATAGGAGAAGTTCGCACCGGTCAGTCCTGCAGCCAATACTTCCACCATGAGCGCGAGGGCCGCTCCCTTGGCGCCGCCTGAAGGGGAGAGAACTCCCGTCAGGGCGGCTGTCGGATCGGTGGTGGTGTTTCCCTCGGAATCGAAAGCCCACCCCTCCGGTATCGCTTCTCCCCGCTGCTGGGCCGCGACGATCTTGCCGGCCGCGACTGTCGAAAGGGCGAGATCAATGACCAGCGGATCGCCGCCGGCCATGGGAGCGGCGAAGGCGATCGGATTGGTGCCGAAAATGCGTTTGCGTCCGCCCCACGCCGCCATGGAGGCTGGAGCATTGGCGACCATGAGCGCCATGAGGCCCGTGTCAGCCAGACGCTCGACCGCCAGCCCGGCAACGCCGGCGTGGTGGGAGCGCTTGACGAGAGCAACGGCGATGCCCTGTGTGCGGGCCATCTGCGGCAACGCAGAAACAGCCATGTCGATAGCAGGATAGGCAAAGCCGTGAGCCGCATCGACCTCGGCGACCGCCGGTCGCGGCATCGCCAGGACTGGCACTGCCTGTCCCTTCACCTTCCCGGTGCGCAACTGGCCTACATAGGGAGCGACACGGCGCAATCCGTGTCCGTACTGGCCTGCGGCTTCTGCCTGGACAAGGGCCTGAGCGACCGAGGCAGCCGCGAGGGCGCAAGCACCGTTCGCCTCAAATACCTCGCGCACCAGCGCTTCGAGGTCGTGGAGAGGTCTAAGCATCGACGAGGGTCCAGTAGGATGTGAGCGTTGCTACTTACTACCGCGCTGGCGGTCCACACCCAAGCTCATTCGCACCTTAGTCCCTGATTCAGGTAGTTTGGAACTCCGTCGGGTGGCGCAGGGATTGGCGAGGCACGACGTACGGCTGATACGATGTAACTGTCGATCGCAGAACTGCCCGATGAGCGCGATAAGGAGACATTGGTGATATTGCCGTTTCCGTCGAAGCTGAAACGTACCGCCGCAGTCCCCGTGTCGTTTCCGGGGCACCGACGGGCGTTGCGCGCGATCTTTGCCTGAACCTTCGACTTCCACTTCGCAGGCGATACAGAGGATCTCGAAGAGCCGGCGTTGGTCTGGCTGGCAGCCGTCCGTTCCGATTGCTTTGCCTGAACCTTGGCCTGCTGCGAAGCCTTTGCAGCCTGGGGCTGCTTTCGAACCTGCTGAGGCGGCTGCTTCTTCGGTTCCTGCGGCGGGGGCGGACGTGACACAGGAAGCGGCACCTCCACATTCTCAAGGGCAGCGATCATCTGCTGCTCCAGTGGGTCAGTCTCTTCTGACGGCTCGGGCTCTGGTTGAACCTGCGGAATCGTCTCCGTTGTCTCAGGCGCAGGCTTCTCGACCGGTTCGGGCTCTTCGACCGGCTCTGCCTCTGGTTCTGGTAGCGGTTCAGGCTCGACCACTTCCTCCGGTGAGGGTGGTTCCACGGGTTCTGGTATCGGCTCCGGCGGCGGGTCCTCGACAGGCTCGGTCTGATTGCTCTCAACCTGTTCGGAGTCGACCTCGTCGATCGATACCTGGTCCTCCTCGGTGTTGACGGCCTCGGGTTCGGCCGCGAGTTCGATCATGATGGCGGCCGGTGGACCGTTGTCGGCTGGTGGAACCTGCTCCTGCCGTAGCAGCATAGCTGCCGCCGCGAGATGCACCGTCATGACCACCATGCCGGCGGCCGACCAAAGCGCCAGCTCACCAATCCGGCCGGCGCGGCTGGATGGCATAACCGATCTCATGGATCGGCCTCACTAGCGGGCACCGCTGCCCCAGGCCCTTCCCCTTGCGCAGGCGGAGCAGCACTCGGTGAGCTCTCAAGTCCCACCAAAGCGATCTTCAAATAGCCGGCGTCGCGCAGCAGGTTCATGACCTCCATGAATCGCCCGTATTCAATCGCCTTGTCCGCGCGCAGGAAAATGCGCGTGTCCTTGTTGCCGTCGGTCACGCGCTCCAGGATCGCGGCCAACTGCTCACGCTGAACGGGATCATTGCCGAGGTTAAGGCCGAGGTCTTCCTTGACCGTCAGGTATAGCGGCTCGTCGGGACGCTGCGCCGGCTGCGCGGATGAGGCGGGCAGGTCGACATTGACGTCAACCGTCGCGAGCGGCGCCGCCACCATAAAGATGATCAGCAGCACCAGCATCACGTCGATAAACGGCGTGACGTTGATTTCGTGGTTCTCCGAAAGTTCGTCACCGGGGTTTTCGCGGATGCCGCCAGCCATCGATCATTCTCCCGCTACAAGCGATACGGGCGCCTTCCGGCCGCCAGGCGGCACCTTGCGGAAATCGAGATCTCTGCTGACGAGGCGCTCCACGCCAGCAGCCGCATCGGCAAGCAACTGGCGGTAGCCGGTGATTGAGCGGGCGAAGACGTTGTAGATCACCACGGCGGGAATAGCGGCGACGAGGCCAATGGCCGTCGCAAGCAGCGCCTCTGCGATACCGGGCGCGACGACGGCAAGGTTGGTCGTCTGAGCTTCCGAAATGCCGATAAAGGCGTTCATGATGCCCCAGACGGTGCCGAACAGGCCGACGAACGGTGCGGTTGAGCCGATCGTCGCAAGGACGCCGGTGCCGCGTGACATCCGACGACCCGCAGCAGATTCGATCCGTGCAAGAGCGGAGGACACGCGCTCCTTCACACCGGCGTTGTCGGCATGGTCAAGGGCAGCTTCCGAAAGGCGCACTTCCTCGGCAGCCGAACGCAACATCCCGGCAGCAGGTCCTCCGCGTTGTCCGCTTTCCCCCACGGCTTCCGCAAGTGTCGCCGAGGTGCGGATGATCTTCAGCGTACGGCCAGCACGGGCCCGAGCACCAGCCAGCTCCAGCGTCTTTGCGAGCCAAACCGTCCAGGTGACCAGTGAAGCAAAGGCGAGGCCGAGCATCACGCCCTTCACCACCCAATCGGCGGCCATGAACATACCCCAAGGCGACAGGTCGTGGGGGATGTCTCTTCGCTCGCCGCCGGGCAGGAGATTCTGCAGCATGGCCGGAACGTCGGCCGCGGGGTCATCGACAGCCGGCAAATTTTCCGCGGATGGCACTGTGGACGGTGCTGCGTCTTCTGCGGGCATGGTGCCTTCCGGTGCCGCTGGGTTCAGCGGAGGAGAAGCAGCCGGCGGTGCGGTGTCCGTCGCCGGTGTTTCGCTGTCCGGAGCGGTCTCAGCGGGCGTCGCCGCCTGCGGCGTAGCGCCGGGCGCCAGCGGTACGGTCGGTGCAACGGTCTCGGCGGGAGGAGCGCTCTGCTGTGCCGGCAGTGGCTCCTGCGCCTTCACCATGCTTGGTGTCGCCGTAAGCAGGCCGATCACTATGGCTGCTAAACCGAGATGGGCGCAGGTGCGCGAGTAATGGATGCTGGCAGCGGTGGACGGCATGGTTGAGGCACTCCGTATGCTGGAGCTTGCGCCCGCGCCTGCGGTTCAAGCTTCCACGACAGCCGGCAGCGCGCCGGCCTCTCACGAGCCCCTCGATAATAAACATGACTGGAAATGGCAACAATAAATCTTGAACCTGCGGACCAGATTTCGCGGTCTGTCACGGCGTCGATGCTAGCGTGCGAGCCAGCCTCCGTCGACTGGCAGGACGATGCCATGGACATAGTCAGATGCAGCCGAGGCCAGGAAGACTGCGGCGCCGCCCAGTTCCTCCGGACGCCCCCAATGGCCTGCCGGAATGCGGCCGAGGATCGAGGAATTCCGGTCCGGATCGTTCCGCAGCGCCTCCGTGTTGTTGGTTTCGAAATAGCCTGGGGCGATGGCGTTGACGTTGATGCCCTTGCCGGCCCATTCGCAGGCGAGCAGGCGGGTGAGGCCGGCAAGTCCGCTTTTGGAAGCGGTATAGGACGGAATGCGGATCCCGCCCTGGAACGAGAGCAGAGAGGCGATGTTGATTATCTTGCCTGGCTGGCTTCTCCCGAGGAGCTGGCGGGCAAAGGCTTGCGACAGAAAGAAGACTGTCTTTAAGTTGACATCCATCACCGCGTCCCAGTCGGCCTCGGTAAAGTCGACGGCATCAGCGCGGCGAATGATACCGGCATTGTTGACGAGGATATCGGCGCGGCCCGACCAGGCCACTGTCTGATCGATCACGTCCTGAACCGGCGCAATCGTGGAAAGATCAGCCTTGATGATGAGGCATTTGCCGCGGCCTTGGGCCGAAATCGCGGTTTCGGTCTCCTCCATCGATGAGCGCCCGACGAGAGCAACATCGGCGCCAGCGCCGGCAAGCGCTACGGCAATGGCCTGCCCGAGACCGGTATTGGCACCGGTCACAATCGCAGTCTTTCCACCAAGGTCAAAGGAAATGGTCACGTCTCGCTCCTCCACGTGTGACAAGAAAAAGCCGCCGGAAATCTCTTCCCAGCGGCTTCCATTGGTTCGCCCCTCGCTTAGAGCGTGCGGGTAATGTGCTCCACGCGGAAGCACTCGATGACGTCGCCGGCCCGGATGTCTTCGTAGTTCTCGAAGGCCATACCGCATTCCTGGCCCACTGGCACTTCGGCAACTTCGTCCTTGAAGCGCTTGAGCGTCTTGAGCTTGCCTTCGTGGATAACGACGTTGTCGCGTAGCAGGCGCACGCCCGCACCACGCTCCACCTTGCCCTCGGTGACGCGGCAACCCGCGACCTTGCCGGTCTTGGTGATGTTGAACACCTCCAGAATCTCGGCGTTGCCGAGGAAGGTCTCGCGGCGTTCTGGCGAGAGTAGGCCCGACATCGCTGCCTTCACGTCATCCACCAGATCGTAGATGATGTTGTAGTAGCGGATTTCGAGACCAGCCCGTTCGGCTGCCGTGCGTGCTTGTGCATTGGCGCGCACGTTGAAGCCGATGATCGCTGCCTCCGAGGATTCCGCTAGGGAGATGTCCGACTCGGTGATCGCGCCGGCACCGGAATGAACGACGCGAGCCCGGACCTCGTCCGTGCCAAGCTTGTCCAGAGCACCGATGATGGCTTCCACAGAACCCTGCACGTCGCCCTTGATGAGCAGCGGGAATTCCTTGTAACCTGTGTTCTGCAGCTTGCTCATCATCTGCTCGAGCGAGCCACGCTGGCCAGATTGGCGAGCCGCCGCCTTGTCGCGGGCAAGCCGCTGGCGGTATTCGGAAATTTCGCGTGCGCGGCTTTCGCTTTCGACCACCGCAAAGCGATCGCCGGCGGCCGGAGTGCTGGAAAGGCCAAGAACCTCGACCGGCATTGCCGGGCCGGCTTCCTTGACGTGTTCGCCCTTGTCCGTGACGAGAGCGCGAACGCGACCCCACTGATCGCCGGCGACGATGATCTGGCCAGGCTTCAGCGTACCCTTCTGGACGAGAACCGTTGCAACCGCACCGCGGCCGCGATCGAGCTGAGCTTCGATCACCGTGCCTTCGGCGGTCCGTGTCGGGTCGGCCTTGAGGTCGAGAATTTCGGCCTGGAGCAGGACGGCCTCGAGCAACTTGTCGAGATTGGTCTTGTTCTTGGCGGACACTTCCACGTCGAGCACTTCGCCGCCTAGCGATTCCACGAAGACTTCATGCTGCAGAAGCTGCTGGCGGACCTTGTCTGGATTGGCTTCGTGCTTGTCGATCTTGTTGATCGCGACAATGATCGGGACCCCAGCCGCCTTCGCGTGGTTGATGGACTCGATCGTCTGCGGCATCACGCTGTCGTCGGCCGCGACCACCAGGATCGCGATATCCGTTGCCTGCGCGCCACGAGCACGCATGGCCGTAAAGGCGGCGTGGCCGGGGGTGTCGATGAAGGTGATCTTCTGGCCGTTCTGTTCGACCTGATAGGCACCGATATGCTGGGTAATGCCACCGGCT
>DASYHX010000186.1:0-3453 GCA_035998065.1 Pseudorhizobium sp. | reverse complement strand
GATGGTTGCGCCGGAGAAGGTTCCGACGTCGTGGTGGAGCTTGGACATGCTTTTGATTACCGTCTGGTGATCGCCGATGATCTGGTCGACCACAAGACCGACGCGCTCCGAGCCCGTCGAGATTACCACCACCTTCTGGAAGGGATCAGGCGTCGTGCCGGTGCGGAAGAGATCCCGTAGCCGGATGAAGGGGACGAGGCTGTCGCGCAGCGAGATGAAGCTGCGTCCCCGCGAGCGCATGTCCTCCTCGACCGATAGCTCGAGGCATTCCTCGACGGCCGACAGGGGGATGACGTAGCGGCCGGAGCCAACCCGCACGAGAAGCCCGTCGATGATGGCGAGCGTCAGCGGGATGGCCAGCGAGATTTCTGAGCCCTGGCCTGGGCGGCTGACGACATTGATCGTGCCGCGCAGCGCATCGATAGTGCGCTTAACGACATCCATGCCGACGCCACGTCCGGAGAGATTGGTTACCTGCTGCGCCGTGGAGAAGCCCGGCTGGAAGATCAGCTGGTAGAGCTCCTGGTCCGAGAGGCTGGCGTTGGCGCCAATGAGACCGGAGGACTCGGCCTTTGCGCGGACCCTGTCCTTGTCAATCCCGCGCCCGTCGTCCTTGATGGTGATGATCACTTCGCCAGCCTGCTGGCGAGCAGAGAGGAAGATCTTGCCGGCCTCCGGCTTTCCGGCGGCGCGACGCTCATCGGCAGGTTCCAGCCCGTGGTCGCATGAGTTGCGCACGAGATGGATCAGCGGGTCGGCGAGCCGCTCGATGACGCTCTTGTCGACCTCGGTGGTTTCTCCCTCGGTGACCAGGTCGATCATCTTGCCGGTCTCGTTGGCCAGGTCGTGGACCAACCGCCGGAAACGGCCGAAAAGCTGCGTCACGGGAACCATGCGCAGGACCATCATCGTATCCCGCAGTTCGCCGGACAGGCGCTCCACGTCCTCAGAGACAGCGCGAAGCTGTAGATCGCCGCTGCCGCCTGCAAGCTGACTGAGGCGCGACTGCGCGATGACCAGCTCGCCGACGCGGTCCATCAGTTCGTCCAGCCGCTCCGCCGGAACTCGGACATTCTCGGCTGCCTTGGCGGATTTCGCATCGACCGTCGGGGGACCTTTCGCAGGGAGTTTTGCAGCAGCGGCCGCCTGTTCGGGTACAGCCACCGGCGGATCGGCAGCTGGAGCATCGGGAACGCGCGGCTCGTCGTGAAGCTCGATCACCTCAAGCTGCATGTCGTCCATGACAAAGATAAAGACGTCGTCGATGGCAGACCGCGGTTCTGTCGTGGCAAGTTCCACCGTCCAGGACAGGTGAAGATCGACCGGGTTGAGTGTGCCGAGCGCGGGAATGGCGGACCGATCGGCGATGATTCGGCAGTCACCGAGTTCACGTAGTTCGTCGAGCAGGCCGAGCGGATTGGTGCCGTTCGCCATAGCGTCCCGGGGCAGCGAAAAGTGGATGGAATAGCGTCTCTCCTGCGGGCCTTCGGCCTTCACTGGAGCACCGGCGCCTTCCACCGCGCGGCGCAGATTGGTCAGCAACGCCTCGCTCATCGCCTCATGGTCGCCGAGCGGGGTATCAACCAGGAGGCGCATATGGTCCTTTGCCTCGAGCACCGCGGCCACGAGATCCTGGGTTGCCGGAACCTCCCCTTTGCGTACGCGATCGAAAGCGCTCTCGCAGTGGTGAGTGAAGGCGGCAAGGGCGTCGAAGCCAAACATTGCGCCGGAACCCTTCAGCGTATGCAGTCCCCGAAAGACCGCATCCACCTGATCCTTGTCCCCAGGGTTCACGTTGAGGTCCAGCAAACCCGCCTCGATCTGCTCGAGGAGCTCCGCCGCCTCCGTCCTGAAGACCGCGATCGGATCGGGAAAGCTCATCGGCCGAGGACCTTGCGGACGATCTTGACCAGGCTTTCGGGGTCGAAAGGCTTCGTCAACCAGCCGGTCGCGCCTGCCGCCTTGGCCTGCTGCTTCATCTCGGCATCGGATTCCGTGGTCAGGAAGATAACAGGGACGCCGGTATGGGCCGGCAGCTTGCGCAGTTCGCGGATCATCGTCAGGCCATCCATGTTTGGCATGTTGAGGTCGGTGACGATCAGGTCGAACTGGCCGGAATTGAGCTTTGCCAGCCCATCCTGCCCGTCCACCGCTTCCGTTACGGTGTAGCCCGCATTGCTCAGAGCCACGCGGGTCGTCAGCCGGATGCTGGCGGAATCATCTACTGTCAGGATGCTGGCCGTCACTGCGTTTCTCCCTGGTGGAGCCAAAAATGCTTGTCGCTGGCGTTCATGCTGTTGGTGATGCCGGCGCGTTCGAGCACAGCCAGCACTGAAGCGCCGGCGGGTTTGGCGAGCGAGAGCAGCTTGCCCTCCTCGGTGAAGCTGATCCGCGCCGCCTCAAGGATCTGGACGAGGCTCAGATCAACGGGCGCATGATCGGGAACATCGAGTTCCGTCGCCGCGTGATCCTCAAGAGAACGAAGCAGGAGATCCTTGACCTCGGCGGCGCCTCTTACGGTAAGGTTGTCGGGCAGCGCGAGACGGTGGATGGCGGGCTGTGGGGAAGACATCTTTTGGCATCCGATCGCCTGAACGGCGGCATGAGATTTCGCCTGAGAGGCTGAGTTATCATTATTAAGGCAGTTCTAATTTTCTTCGCTCACTTCTCACGAGGGACTTATGAGATGTGGGATTTCGTAGTGCTTCGCCAGCTAAGTCGTTAACCACCTCCATCGCTTCCCCTCGCCGATTGTCGACCAGTTAACCTTCGCTGGTAGAGGGTGATGCTCATCTCTGGGGCATGCTGTCGCCGCGCCGCTGCTGACCCAGAACGGAACAGACGAGCGATCGTCCGAAATGAAGGTGGCGCCCGTCACCGATGCGAGGAAAAGTGGCAGCGACTGCACTCAAAATGCCAACGGTGGATCGACCTGAGGCCGATCTTGTTTCGGTCGTCCAGCATCTGGAGAACGCGCGAAGCCGCATTGAGGAGCGTTTTCTCGAAGGCGGAAATGCGGTGCTTGCCATTCTGGAGGTGCTGAATGGTCTGGTCCGCTCGCTGGACGATCTCACAACGTCACTCGACGCCGATACCGCCGAGCAGACGACGGCGGAGCTTCAAACGACGGTCGGTCGACTCGCCACGCTGACAAACGTCGAGGTAGGCCGGCAGGAGAGCTTCAGCGCGATCCTGTCGTCGCAGCAGGCCCTGAGGCCCCAGATGGCGCAGATGCAAGAAACGTTGCGCTACCTGCGGACCTTTGCCGTGACCGCTAAGATCACCGGCGCTGGCGTACCGGAGTTCGCCGGGTTTGCCGAAGAGATCCTGCAGCGTATCGGGGATGGCAGGAAGCAGGTGGACGAGCTGTCGAACAAGCTGGACAGGCTGGGCACCGGGCTGGGACCTGTCATCAACAGGGGTGAAGGCATCCTGCAAAGCTACAAGAACACC
>DASYHX010000149.1:0-4230 GCA_035998065.1 Pseudorhizobium sp. | reverse complement strand
TGAGACGGAGCGCGGTCCGTCCGAAGTGCAGTGCCCCCAGCGCTTCGGTTAGGACCGCAGCAGCAATTGCTGGCCTCGCCTTCAGACTGATGGCGATGTTCACGAGACGGTGGTGCTGAAGATGTTCCCAAGCGTGCCGACGCCCGGTCCATCCTTTGCGGATGGCCATCGTGACAGCCCTTCGGAATGCCGTTTCGTAGCGCTGGGCCCTCGCGACAGGGTTGAAGGGGAGGATAAGCTTGAGGACCAACAAAGTGGCGATCACGGCGACCATCCAACCCAGCGCCTCGTTCAGGAAGAAGGCACCGTCGAACAGCATCTGGTTCTGCGCATAGACCAGCGTGTTGAAAGCCACGAGGAAGCCCATGCCGTCGAACACGTAGCGAGGCACGGTCGTCGCGTAGAACCCGGCAAGCCAGAAAGGCAGCATCGATGCGATCAACAATGGAAAGCCGTTGACCGACGGAAGCAGCAGGAAAACGCATACAAACGCAGCTGGCAGGGCAACCAGCGTCCCCCGTACAAAGGACCACGCGCCTCCCACCGGATCACCGGTCATTGCCATGAGGATACTGTAGGGCGCCAGCAGCAACAGCATGAGAGGCCACTGCTGCAGGCCCACACCGATCCCGATCCCGCCAGCGATAACGATAGATAGAAGGGCGCGTACGCCGTTCTCAACCGCCGCCGTCCAGTCGCGGTGAAAGTGGAAGCCCCGGGTAGGATGCGCATGGGCGCCGTTCAGGCCAAGCGACCCCGAGATCCCACTCTCCCAGTCCTCAATGACCTCGAGCAGCTGATCGAGGGCGATGATCACCTGGGCGCGGTCGTGAACGACTTCAAGCTCCGCAATGATGCGATGAAGGCTCAGGTGCAGCGCCTGAATTTCTGTGAGCGCGCGCTGGAGCCCAGCTCGTTCGCCAGTCTCGAGATGCCCGATAGCGGCCCGCAAATGAGCACCCACGAGTTCGCGAGCCCTGAGAAAGGACGGATCCCGGGCGACAGTGGCAAAGGCGAGCTCTCTAGCGCCAAGCAAGGCCGCGAACATCCCTGCCAACCCTTCCCGGACCGATCCGACGCGCACCGCGACGTCCGTTGATTCAGCCCGGCTCAGTTCGAGCAGATCGTCGATCGCGAACATGTCGGCAATATGGGCGGCGCCAACATCTCCAGATTGCGCCGCGTCACTCTCGACACGATCGAGCACCAGGCGACCGATCATGGTCAATTGCCTCGTAATCGCACCTTCAAGCTTGCTCCGCGCGGCACGCCTGGAGAAAATCGCCGTCACAAGTCCGAGGCAAACCACACCGACCGCGACACTTGCCACCCGTCCCAGAACGATGCTCAGCGCATTCTCGGGCGCCTCGAGCGCACCATAGGTTGCGAAACCCAGAGTATAGCCGGCAACAGCAGGTCCAGTTGATCGAAAACCGCGAATGAGGGTCGCGGCGCCGCTGCATATGCCGAGCCAGAGCCCGAAGAATATGAGGAACAGCGCGGGAGCCTGAATGAACAGCCCCATGACAATGATGGCTGCAATGCCGCCGACGATCGTACCGGCCAGCCGCCAGCTCCCCTTCGCCAGCACCGCACCCTGGTTCATATTTGCGACAAGCATCACGGTCGAAGCGGCCGAGTAAGGCTTGTCCATCTGCAGGGTATAGGCGACCCAATAGGCAAGTGCCGCCGCGGCTACAGAGCGAAATACATAGGCCCAGCGCGGTGTGAGCAGGTCAACAGCCTTCAGGCGCTGCGCTGCATGTCCGATGGCAATTGCGGCTGCGCCGCCGAGCCGACCTTTGACAGCCTGCGCACTCATCTTCTGGCGCTCAAGGCGCAGTCGGCGACTTTGCGCAAATCCATAATGATCGAGACTGACATGAGCAGGGTTGTCCTGAATTGGCGAACGTTGGGACCGAAGACTCCAAGCCTAAACAGTCCATAACATCCAATCATCCTACCTTTCTCTTTTCAAAGTTTCAAGCTGTGGTAAACTCGTTTCCAGCGAACCCAGTCTGCTCCGCATGTTCGCAGGCCTGTCAAATCCCCGAGAGAACACGGATTTTGACCCGATTACCGACGCCAAATTGATGGGATGACAGGATGAAATCAGCTAGGAGAAACGGATGACTCGCAATGCAACGTTGACCCAGGCGCCTCGCCGATCGCTCGTCGACTCGGCGATCGAACAGATTCGCACCCAGATTGAGAGCGGTGCATGGCGTGTAGGCGAGCGCATCCCCAAGGAACAGGAGCTTGCGGACCTGTTGGGTGTCAGCCGCAATACGACACGAGAGGCGATCAGAGTGTTGTCACACGCCGAAGTCCTGGAAGTCCGTCAGGGCGATGGCACCTATGTCCGGCTGAACGTCGATCCGACCGAGGTCATGCGCAGGGTGAGCCGGTCGAGCCTCCATGATCATTTCGAGTTGCGCGCCATGCTTGAGGCCGAGGCTGCACGGCGCGCGGCCACCCAGCGCTCCGACGCAGATGTTGTCAGATTGCGGCGACTCCTCAAGGTTCGCGGGAATCAGGAAGACCACAACCGTCTTGAGAAATTCGTCGATGCAGACATCGCCTTTCACAGCGCACTTGCGTCCGTTTCACGCAATACGGCCCTGATCGAGCTCTATCGGTACTTCTCGCAGGCAATCCGCTCCGGGGTCTGGTCTGTCCTTGATGAAATGGACCTGCCCGAGCCCGCGCTTGAAGCACATGAGGCCATTGTGGACGCCATTGAGCGTAAAGATCCGGAAGGCGCGGCGCACGCGGTGCGGGAGGTTGTCGGCCCGCTCATCGAGGCGCTTGCCGACAGGAGCTGAAAGGCGAGTTAATAGGCAAGTACCCTGACCGCAGGAGAAGAGGAATGAACATAGGGCAAGCCGCAAAGGCGTCAGGCGTATCCGCCAAGATGATCCGCTACTATGAACAGACTGGCCTCATTCCCAAGGCCGACCGGCGCGATTCCGGGTACCGGGATTATTCGGATGCTGACGTTCATAACCTGCGTTTCATTCGCCGGGCGCGAGACATGGGATTTGCGGTCGCAGAGATCAACGATCTGTTGAGCCTGTGGCGGGACCGTTCGCGGCAAAGCGCGGATGTGAAGAGAATTGCCCAATCCCACATTGATGAGCTGAGCGCCCGGATCACCGCATTGGACCAAATGCGCGGGACGCTTCAGGCCCTTGTGACTGGCTGCGGCGGCGATGCACGGCCAGACTGTCCGATCATCGCGGATTTGGAACATCCGACCGAAGAGCGTCCGAGCGTCTTCAAACCCGATGGCGCGGCGCGACTGAGGCACCAATCGATTTCCAACAGGCGAGCCACCTGACGATACCGGCGGCCACGGAAACCTTGATCGTCAAACAATTCAACCCGAAAAAGTCTGAACCCTAGGCTTAGCGATGCTAACACCGTTCTGTTCCAAAGAACGTTTTTCCCACACCATCTTGAGTTATTCCATGACGACACAGCGTAACTCTGTTCCCTATGGCGCCAAGAAGGCCGGAGCCATGCGCGAGATGGCGCATGCGGAACGGCTCGACTTCATTGCCGAGGGCCTGACGATCATTTTGTCGAGCGCGCGTGGATTTTGGAGCGCCGCTGAGAAGCTCGCCGACAATCCGCGGGAAGCGTCCGTTCTGGAGGGTTTCGCCGAGGAAGAATCCGCCAAAGCACTGATCCTTCTCGACCTGGTTCGATGTCCGCCTTCGAAGATTGACGGCCGCATCGGGCGCATCGTCAAGAATTTCTACAGCCACCTCGCCAGGCTCATATATGCCAAGGCCCAGAGCTGGAAACCCGTCAACGTTGAGCAGTTGCAGGAATACGTCGATAGTGAACGTCAAGGCCATTATCTTGAAGGTGGGATGAGCGAATATATCGTGCCGAACTGGGCCATCTACAGCCGCGAGAGCACGCTGTATGCCGACATCGAGCAGCATGAAGACGGCCCTCCGCAATGGAGCGACCCAACGCACTTCTCGAGCTTGGGCATCCATACGCGCCCGTTCGCGCTGACGCTGATCGAGGCATTGGATGCGGTAGGTGTATTTTCGAGAGCCGGATTAGAGGCAACGAGTGAAATCTGGGGCACGGTCGATTTCCTTGCCAAGGAACATTCTGGCCATGTTAGAGACCTGACGCGGCAGTTGGCCAAGCGGCTCGAAGACGAACAGCTGGTATCCGAGCAGGCTTCCAACGAACACGCGCGCTGGTTTT
>DASYHX010000134.1:0-14972 GCA_035998065.1 Pseudorhizobium sp. | reverse complement strand
AGCATTCTCCTGGCGCCGGTCTATGCGGCCGGCGAAGAGGCGATCGAGGGTGCGAACTCCGAGGCTCTCGTCGCCCAGATCCGCGCCGGCGGCCATCGTGATGCGCGCAATATCGCCGGACAGGCCGATCTGGCACCCGTTATCACCGGCATTGCGAAACCGGGCGATTTTGTGGTTCTTCTGGGGGCTGGCAATATCACCCAGTGGGCAGCGGCGCTGCCGCGGGAACTGGAAAGCATTTCGGGACAGTAGGCATGAAACAGGTGAATGGGGAAAGATTGCTGGCGTCGCTGGGCGAGGGCGTCAAGGACATACGCGGTCGTCTGACGCCCGACGCCCCGATGGACCGCGTGACCTGGTTCCAGGCCGGTGGGCTTGCGGAGCTCATGTTCCAGCCCCACGATGTCGATGATCTGGCCACCTTCCTTAAGATTCTGCCGGAAGGCGTGCCGCTGACGGTGGTTGGAGTCGGTTCCAACCTGCTGGTACGCGATGGTGGAATTCCGGGGGTGGTTCTACGGCTTTCCGCCAAGGGATTCGGTCAGGTCGATCTTGTCGGCGAGAATCGCATCCAGGCAGGCGCTATCTGCCCGGACAAGCACGTCGCTGCCATGGCAATGGACAACGGGATCGGTGGCTTCGCCTTCTACTATGGCATCCCGGGCTCCATAGGCGGTGCGCTTCGCATGAATGCCGGCGCCAATGGGACCGAAACCGTCGACCGCGTTGTCGAGGTGCATGCCGTCGACCGTAGCGGCAACCGGCACGTGTTGAGCAAAACCGACATGGGCTACAGCTATCGCCATTCCAGCGCACCTGCCGACTTGATCTTCACCCACGCGATCTTCGAAGGCTATGCCGACGATCGGGCGAGGATCCGCCAGGAAATGGATGCCGTGCGCCAGCACCGGGAAACCGTGCAGCCAGTCAAGGAGAAGACCGGCGGCTCGACGTTCAAGAACCCGGAAGGTCATTCCGCCTGGAAGCTGATCGACGAAGCAGGATGCCGCGGGCTCGTCTGCGGCGGTGCTCAGATGTCGTCTCTACACTGCAACTTCATGATCAATACCGGGCATGCCAGCGGCTACGATCTTGAGTATCTCGGCGAAATGGTGCGCCAGAGAGTCTTCGAGGACTCGGGAATCAAACTTCAGTGGGAAATCAAGCGCCTCGGCATCTTCATGCCCGGTCGTGAGGTCCGTCCGTTCCAAGGGGTGGCGACGGAATAGGGATGACGTTGAACGAAAAGGCCGCCATCCCAACGGGTTGGCGGCCTTTTTTATTGCTTTGATTCAGCCGCGACCAAGCCCGCTGGACGTTTGAATTTCTTACATAATCCCGGCTCGGTTAACGAAAGTAAACGGTTCATTAACCATATGGCGCCAGTATGGGTCCTGCGTTGGGAGAAGCGGGATCAGCCCGGTCAGTCTGGCGCAAGCGAAGTGTGGCAGGGATGCGTTCTTCTTCCGGAGGTTGGCGATGAGTGGCAAGCATGTGGCTGTTCTGCTGGGGGGATTTTCCTCCGAACGGCCCGTAAGCCTGTCTTCTGGAAAGGCTTGTGCCGACGCTCTTGAGTCGGAAGGCTACCGCGTCACCCGCGTCGACGTTTCCCGCGATGTTGCTGCCGTGCTTGCCGAGTTGAGGCCCGACGTCGCCTTCAATGCGCTACACGGCCCCTACGGCGAGGACGGTACCATCCAGGGCATCCTCGAATACCTGCAGATCCCCTATACCCACTCCGGCGTTCTTGCTTCGGCCCTGTCCATGGATAAGGAGCAGGCGAAGCATGTTGCCCAGGCTGCCGGAATTCCGGTCGCCGAGGCCCGGGTAATGAGCCGCTTCGACATCGGCAACGTTCACCCAATCGAGCCTCCCTATGTGGTTAAGCCGGTTCGCGAAGGTTCGTCCTTCGGCGTCGTGATCGTCAAGCAGGATCAGTCGCATCCGCCGCAAATCCTTGCCTCGGGCGAGTGGCGCTACGGCGATGAGGTCATGGTCGAGCGGTATGTCTACGGTCGCGAGCTGACCTGCGGCGTGATGGGCGGCGAAGCGCTTGGTGTTACGGAAGTCGTGCCCGCCGGCGATACCTTCTACGATTACGATGCGAAGTACGCCGAAGGCGGCTCGCGGCATGTCATTCCGGCGCAAATTTCACCGGATGTTTACCAAAAGATTCAATCCTACGCGCTGAAGGCGCACCAGGCGATGGGCTGCCGCGGCGTGAGTCGTTCCGACTTCCGCTACGACGATCGCTTCTCCGAAAGCGGCGAGGTCATCTGGCTCGAAGTCAACACTCAGCCTGGAATGACGCCGACCTCCCTGGTGCCCGAGATGGCGGCTCACGCCGGATATTCCTTTGGTGAGCTCGTTCGTTGGATGGTGGAGGATGCATCGTGTCTGCGTTGAGCGCAAAAATCTCCGGCCGGTCGGCCCGGTGGCGTGCGGCATCCGGTGCGGGTGTTGAGGAGCGTCGGGTTCTGCCGCGCCCGCTTCGCCGTGCAGTCCGCTTTACCGTCAGTCTCGCCGCCGGACGGGTCCACGTTCCGCGGCATGTGGGAACGGCCTCCGTTTTTGCTTTTCTTGGCGCCGTCGGCCTCTATGGCATGTCGGTCGGCGGGCACACGGAAGTGGTTGCGCAGTCGGTTACAGCGTCCGCCGGCTTTGCGATCGAAGACGTGCGGGTGTCGGGCAACGAGCAGACCTCAGAGATCGACATCCTGCAACTCCTTGGCCTCGACGGAGCTACCTCCGTTGTGGCGCTCGATATCGAGGCCGCGCGCAAGAAGCTGGCAGAGCTCCCCTGGGTAGAGTCTGCAGAAGTGCGCAAGGTTTATCCCAAGACGATTGAGGTTGTGCTCAAGGAGCGCCAGGCTTTCGGTATCTGGCAGCACGGTGACGAGCTGTCGCTGATCGAGCGAAATGGCAAGATCATTGCGCCTTTGCGCGACAGCAAGTTTGCCTCGCTTCCCCTTTTCGTCGGCCGCGACGCGGAAACGGCCGCGGCTTCCTTTGAGCAGGAGCTTGCCGGCTGGCCGGAGCTTAAGAACCGCGTCCGTGCCTACGTTCGGGTTGCCGCCCGTCGGTGGGATCTGCATCTGGACACCGGGGTGGTTGTCAAGCTCCCGGAGGAGAACATCGGTAGGGCCCTTGCAGTTCTCTCACGTTTCGAAGCTCAGCAGGGCGTTCTGGATCGTGATATTGCGGCCGTTGATCTTCGCCTCGCAGACCGTACCACGGTGCAGTTGACGGGCGGGGCACTGGATCGTCGCAAGGAAGCGCTCGAAGCGCGGACGAAGGCTCTGAAGAAAGCGGGAGTTGCGTCATGAGCCTTTTCGGTTCGTCAGACTTCCTGCCGCGCCTGAAGCCATTGTCTTCCAAGCGCAGTCACGTGGTCTCGGTGCTCGACATCGGATCCACCAAGGTCGTGTGCATGATCGGCCGCTTGACCCCGCGCCAGGAAAGCCTCGTACTGCCCGGTCGCACGCACAACATCGAGATTGTCGGAATCGGGCACCAGCGGTCACGCGGCGTCAAGTCCGGCGTCATTGCAGATCTCGATGCTGCCGAAAGTGTCGTGCGGCTTGCTGTTGACGCGGCCGAACGGATGGCAGGCCTTACAGTCGATAGCCTGATCGTCAACATTTCAGCCGGTCGCCTCGCAAGCGACATATACACTGCGACGATCGATCTCGGCGGCCAGGAGGTGGAAGGAGCGGACCTTCGCAAGGTGCTGATCTCTGCGAGCCAGCAGTCGCAGCGGCAGGATCGGGCTATCCTTCATTCGCTTGCAACCGGCTATTCCCTGGACGGTGAACGCGGCATCCGCGATCCGCTTGGCATGTTCGGCGACGTCCTGGGGGTTGACATGCATGTGGTCACCTCTGAACGGACGATGCTCAAGAACCTCGAGCTCTGCGTCAACCGTGCCCATCTTTCGGTCGAAGGCATCGTTGCCACGCCTTACGCCAGTGGCCTTGCGGCTCTCGTCGATGACGAAGTGGAACTCGGTTGTGCCGCCATCGACATGGGCGGCGGCACCACCACGATTTCCGTCTTTGCCGAAGGCAGGCTTGTCCATACCGACGCTATTGGCCTGGGTGGCCATCATGTCACGACGGACTTGGCACGCGGTCTTTCGACACGCATTGAGGACGCCGAGCGGCTGAAAGTGGTTCATGGCTCCGCTCTGCCAAACGGCGCTGACGAGCGTGAACTAATTTCCATCCCGCCGATTGGCGAAGATGACCGGGATCTGCCGACTCAAGTGCCTCGCACCTTGGTGACGCGGATCGTCCGGGCTCGGATCGAGGAAACGCTGGAACTGATCCGTGACCGCATTCAGGCGTCGGGCTTCAGCCCGGTGGTCGGCAAACGCGTGGTGCTGACGGGTGGCGCCAGCCAGTTAACGGGTCTTCCCGAGACCGCGCGTCGGATTCTCGCGCGCAATGTCCGGATCGGCCGCCCGATGGGCATCTCTGGCCTGCCGGTGGCGGCCAAGGGGCCAGCGTTTTCGACGGCCGTCGGACTGATGATCTATCCGCAGGTCGCGGACATGGAAACACACGCGTCGCAGGGCGGGCTTATTGCCTCGCTCGGCAGCGGAAATGGCAGATTGTCCCGTGTTGGGCAGTGGCTGAAGGAAAGTTTCTGACCCGATCCCAAACGGGTAGGGCTCGTAACTAGGCAATGAACAGGCCGGCGGCGATGCGGCCAAAGTGAGAAGGAACGGGTACAATGACTATCAAACTGCAAAAGCCCGATATCACCGAGCTGAAGCCACGGATTACCGTCTTCGGCGTCGGTGGCGGTGGCGGCAACGCCGTCAACAACATGATCTCCGCCGGACTGGAAGGCGTTGATTTCGTCGTCGCCAACACGGACGCCCAGGCGCTGACGATGACCAAGGCCGAACGCATCATTCAGATGGGCGCCCAGGTAACGGAAGGTCTCGGCGCCGGCTCGCAGCCGGAAGTCGGTCGCGCCGCTGCCGAAGAGTGCCTCGACGAGATCGTCGACCACCTGAATGGCACGCATATGTGCTTCGTCACCGCCGGCATGGGCGGCGGCACCGGTACGGGCGCGGCCCCGGTCGTTGCCCAGGCGGCCCGCAACAAGGGTATCCTGACTGTCGGCGTCGTCACCAAGCCGTTCCATTTCGAAGGCCAGCGTCGCATGCGCCTTGCCGAGTCGGGCATCCAGGAGCTGCAGAAGTCCGTCGACACGCTGATCGTCATCCCGAACCAGAACCTCTTCCGGATCGCCAACGACAAGACCACCTTCGCGGATGCCTTCGCAATGGCCGACCAGGTGCTCTACTCGGGCGTCGCCTGCATCACCGACCTGATGGTCAAGGAAGGCCTGATCAACCTCGACTTTGCCGACGTTCGCTCGGTGATGCGCGAGATGGGCCGCGCGATGATGGGCACCGGCGAGGCCTCCGGCCCCGGCCGCGCCATGCAGGCCGCTGAAGCGGCGATCGCCAACCCGCTGCTCGACGAAACCTCGATGAAGGGCGCTCAGGGCCTGCTGATCTCGATCACCGGCGGTCGCGACCTGACCCTCTTCGAAGTCGACGAGGCGGCAACCCGCATCCGCGAGGAAGTCGATCCGGACGCCAACATCATCCTCGGCGCCACCTTCGACGAAGCTCTGGAAGGTCTCATCCGCGTCTCTGTTGTCGCCACCGGCATCGATCGCAGCGCCCACCACGGCGATGTTCGCGGCTTTGAAGCTCAGGCCGCTGCTCCAGTACGTCCCGTCATCCGTCCTTCGGCGGCCGTTGCTCCGGCTCCGGCCGCAGTGCAGCCTGCTCCGGTCATGCAGGCCCCAAAGGCCGATCCGATCGCCGATACGATCCGTCAGGCGGAAGCCGAGATGGAACGCGAACTCGCAATCGCCGAAGCTCCCCGTCCGTCCGCACCGCAGCCGGTCGCACCACAGCCGGTCGCTCAGCAGGCCGAGCCTGAGTTCCGCCCGCAGAGCCGCATTTTTGCAGCCGTTGCCCCGGCAGAAGCTCCGGTTCTGCGCGCTGCCGCCGCACCGCAGATGCAGGCTCAGCCTTCCCCGATGATGCAGGCCGCTGCCCCGCGCATGCCTCAGCCGGAAGTACCCGCTCCGCTCATGCGCGAGACGGTCGAGCCGGTCCGCATGCCGCGCGTCGAGGACTTTCCGCCGGTCGTCAAGGCCGAGATGGACCACCGGACTCATCAGGTCCAGCACGTGCAGGAAGAGCGCGGTCCGATGGGTCTCCTGAAGCGGATCACAAACTCGCTCGGTCGTCGCGACGATGAAGAGCAGGATCCGGTTGAAATGGCCGCGCCAGCGCCCGTTGCCGCTCCTCAGCAGCGCCGTCCGCTCTCCGCCGAGGCAAGCCTTTATGCACCGCGGCGTGGCCAGCTCGACGACCACGGCCGAGCGAACCCGCAGGCGGGTGCAGCTCATGAGGACGATCAACTGGAAATCCCGGCCTTCCTGCGCCGGCAGCAGAACTGATCCTGGTTGACAGCATCTGGGAACGCGGGCCCGGCAGAAACCGGGCCCTTTCCTGTTGCTGGGCATGAGGGGTTAGAGGATTGGATAACAAGCACTTAAGACCGTAACAATCCGAAAGAAACATTGATTTGGTTTGTTCCCCAGGCATGCGTAAAAGAACGTGAAACATACGGTGCGGCTGTCACATGACCGTCACCCGGACATGCTTCCCCGCCCACGGACGGGGATTGAACAAGGCAGAATATAATGACGATCGGACTTCTCGGATTTCAGACCAGCATCGCAGCTCCTGTCACCCTGACGGGAATTGGCGTACATTCGGGAATGCCTGTCACATTGACTTTCCAGCCTGCCGAGGCAGGCACCGGCGTCGTGTTCAGCCGGATCTTCCCTGATGGCAGCTCTGTCGACTATCGGGCGGTATCATCGCAGGTCGGGCCGACAGACTTGTGCACCATTCTCGGCAAGTCTCCCTCGACCTGGATCGCGACCATCGAGCACGTCATGGCGGCGCTCTATGCGCTTGGCATCGATAACGTCGTGGTCGAAGTTGATGCAGGTGAGATGCCGATCATGGACGGCAGCTCCGCCGCCTTTGTTGACGCGATTGAGCAGGTTGGCATTGTCAACCTTGGCGTCAAGCGCCGCTATATTCGTGTGATCAAGCCGGTCCGTATCGATTCGGGTGCGTCATGGTCGGAGTTTCGTCCCTTCGAGGGAACGCGGTTCGAGATCGAGATTGACTTCTCCACTCCGCTGATCGGCCGTCAGAGCTGGAAGGGCGACCTAAGTTCAGCAGGCTTCAAGGACGAGCTGTCGCGGGCTCGTACCTTCGGCTTCATGCGTGACGTCGAGCAGCTTTGGGCCGCCGGTTACGCGCTGGGCTCCTCGCTGGAAAATTCGGTGGTGATTTCCGACGACGACACGGTCGTCAATGTCGGAGGCCTGCGTTACAAGGACGAATTCGTCCGCCACAAGGCGCTTGATGCCGTTGGCGATCTTGCTCTCGCCGGTGCTCAGTTCATTGGTTGCTACCGTTCCTATCGCGGTGGCCATAAGATGAACGCCAATGCGCTCAAGGCGCTGCTCAGCGACCCGACGGCTTATGAGATCGTCGAGGCGCCGATGCGCAGCCATCGCGTTCGCGCAGGCGAGTTCGTTCCGGTGAAGGTTCCTGAGCTTGCGGTCGAGTTTGCTTGACGTTATTACCTCCAGTCCAACTTGCCGCCCCTTGTGGGCGGCTTTTCTTTTCATGGAACGGTTCGCCGGCCGTGCCCATCGGGATGGAAGGTCGTGCCATAAAATTGCGTTAATACCTCCGCATTGCGTTGCCCTCGGGCTGCTTGTATGGCTAGAACGCCAGCTTGAGCAGCGGCAATTGTGCGCGGGATGATCAGGAACTTGCGAATGGCTTATGCGACGTCTGTGGTGATGAAAAGAGCGGCCAGAGTTGCCCTGGTGTCGGTGGCGCTCGCGGGTGCGGCTTTGAGCGGCTGCCAGTCGGACAAGGATATCGACATCACGAAGCTCGGCTTCGAGAGCGAGCCACCGGAGACGTTGTACGCGCAAGGGCTCGCCAACATGAAGGCGGGAAGCATTGCCGAGGCGTCGCGTAAGTTTGATGCCATCGACCGCCAGCACCCTTTCACCGAATGGGGCCGCAAGGCGCTTGTCATGAGCACGTTCAGCAAATACCGACTTGGGCGGAACGATGAAGCGATCAGCACCGGGAACCGCTACCTGAAGCAGTACCCGAACTCGGAAGATTCCGCTTACGTCCAGTATCTGGTCGGTCTATCCCATTCCCGGAAGATCGCGGACGTGACACAGGATCAAAAGGCTGCAGCGCAGACGATTGAGGCCATGTCGCGGGTGGTCAACGACTACCCTGATTCGGAGTACGTTGATGATGCCCAAGCGAAAATCCGTTTTGCGCGCGATCAGCTGGCGGGCAAGGAGATGCAGGTCGGCCGTTACTATCTCGAGCGCAAGGAATATCTCGCGGCGCTCAAGCGCTTCCGTGTCGTGGTAGAGCAGTACTCCAACACCAATCAGGTGGAGGAAGCGCTAGCCCGTCTTGTGGAGACCTATTTTGCAATGGGCATCGTCGAGGAAGCCCAAACCGCTGCCGCCGTTCTTGGCCGCAACTATCCGGACAGCCAGTGGTATGCGGATTCCTACAAGCTGCTGCAGACGGGCGGCGTCGAGCCGCGTGAGAACCGTGGCTCCTGGATTTCGCGCGCCGGGGCCAAGCTCATCGGCGCCTAACCGATGCTCGTCCAGCTTTCGATCCGCGATATCGTCCTGATCGAGCGGCTGGATCTCGATTTCGAGTCCGGCCTGTCGGTGCTGACGGGCGAGACCGGGGCGGGGAAGTCCATTCTTCTCGACAGTCTGTCGCTCGCTCTAGGCGGGCGCGGCGATGGCGGCCTTGTGCGGCATGGCGAGGACAAGGGCCAGGTAACGGCCGTCTTCGATGTAGCCGACCAGCACCCCGCCAGGCTGCTTCTGCGCGAGAATGGCATCGATGACGACGGCGACCTGATCTTCCGGCGCATCCAGTCGGCCGACGGCCGTACTCGTGCCTCCATCAACGATCAGCCGGTCAGCGTCCAGCTTATGCGTCAGGCAGGGCAGGTCCTGGTGGAGATCCACGGCCAGCACGACGACCGTGCTCTTACGGACACCAATACCCACCGCACCCTGCTCGATGCCTTTGCCGGATTGACGGACGAGAGCCAGAAGGTCGCGGGCCTCTATCGCATCTGGAAGGATGCCGAACGTGCCTTCAAGGCGCATCGGGCCAAGGTGGAGGCAGCCGCGCGAGAGGCTGATTATATCCGCGCATCTGTCGAGGAGCTGGAAACCTTGAGCCCCCGCGACGGCGAGGAAGAAGAACTCGCCGAGCAGCGCTCGCAGATGCAGAAGGCGGAGCGGATTGCCGGCGACATCTCCGAGGCTTCCGATTTCCTCAACGGCAACGCATCGCCTGTGCCGCTGATCGCCTCGATGGTGCGGCGGCTCGAGCGCAAGAGCCACGAGGCGCCGGGACTGCTGGAGGAGACCGTCGAGCTTCTCGATGCAGCCCTCAACAGCCTGTCGAACGCCCAGATGGAGGTTGAGGCGGCGCTGCGGAAGACGGAGTTCGATCCGCGCGAGCTGGAGCGCGTTGAGGAGCGCCTCTTCGCCCTTCGCGCCGCAGGCCGCAAGTATTCTGTCGCGGTCGCCGATCTTCCGGCGCTGGCCGAGAAGATGGTTGCCGATCTTGCCGATCTTGATGCGGGCGAGGAGAAACTCGGCGAGCTTGAGAAGCAGGCGGTGGCGGCCAAGGCAGAGTTCGATGCGGCGGCACTGTCGCTCTCGGAAAAACGTCGCGATGGCGCCACGGCGTTGGCGGAGGCGGTGATGGCGGAACTGCCGGCGCTGAAGCTGGAGCGCGCGCGCTTCATGGTGGAGGTCACCAGCGACCCGAAAGCTGCGGCAGCCGAAGGCATCGATACGGTCGAATTCCACGTGCAGACCAATCCCGGCACGCGGCCCGGCCCGATCATGAAGGTCGCCTCCGGCGGGGAACTTTCGCGGTTCCTGCTGGCGCTGAAGGTCGCTCTTGCCGACCGCGGCTCTGCTCCGACGCTCGTCTTCGACGAGATCGACACCGGTGTTGGCGGTGCCGTGGCAGATGCGATCGGCCAGCGGCTGAAGCGGTTGTCGGAAAAGGTGCAGGTGCTTTCCGTCACCCATGCGCCGCAGGTGGCAGCGCGTGCGGCCACGCATCTCCTTATCTCCAAGGGACCGGCTGGTGACGGATCCGAGAAGATTGCCACGCGAGTCGCTACCATGGCGCCCGAGCACCGTGCGGAAGAGATTGCGCGCATGCTTGCCGGCGCATCCGTCACCGACGAGGCACGCGCGGCGGCAAAGAAGCTGCTTGCCGGCGCGAGCTGATCCGGCCGGCCTTTTATCGTAGGGCTTGGACAGCCTCCAGATTGCGCCGATGAACAGCCTCATAGGGCGCGAAGTAATCGATTGCTCCGGCCGCGACGTCCTTCGCCACCAGCTCCTTCAGTGAATGGGGCAGGGCACCTGCGCCGGTAATCGCGTTAAGATAGCGCCGGTTCGCGTCGATAAAGCCGATGGAATAGCCGCCTGCGGCTATTCTCTCGGCGGACCCGTGATTGGGCAGGATCCGCCGGATCGGCCATTCGCGCATGCGCTGAAGCTCCCGGATGTGGACCGGGATATTCTCCGGCTCCGAGACGTAGGTGACCGTGTCCTCTAGCGTATCGCCTGCCAGCAGCAGGCCGTCATCGGGAAGCCAGAGCACGTTGCCGTCGGCGCTGTGGATGTTGAAATGGTGCAGTTTGACGCGGCGCCTGCCGACTGTCAGGGCAAGGGTGCTCTCGAAGGCATGCGTCGGCATGACGAGCGGATCGATCGGCGGCTCACGGGTCGCGAGAGAAGTACGGCTCTCTTCGAGAGTCCTCGCAGTCAAGGAAAGGGCGATGATGTCGCAGTCCTGGAAGATGGCGTTGCCAGCGACGTGGTCGGCATGCCAGTGGCTGAGAACAACACGGATCGTGGTGACGCCAAGGCCTTGCAGATGATCGCGAACGAACCGCGCATGTTCAAGTGACATATGCGTGTCATAGACGAGCGCTTCTTTGCCATCGACGATGGCATAGCACGCCGAGCCAAGCTCATAGGCGCCATCATCCAGCCAGTTTGGCTTGTCGGAATAGAGCCGTTTCCCGAGCACACGCCCGTCATAGTAGGCGAAGATGCCCGGATAGGGTTCGATGATGCGAAGGGTGGAAATGTCGATCGGCATCGGGCGTTCCTGAGGTTGCGGCTATCTAGCTGCGCAGTGTTCGCGCTGACAAGGCGTTCTTTGCCAACCGCTTGTTTGCTTTCCGGGAATCTGCGCTAAAACGGATGAACAAGACCGTGGAGCGAGACGAGCATGGCCGCCGACAAGATACCTGTTGAGACGCTGACCGAGAACGAGGCTGCTGCGGAGCTCGCCTTTCTCGCCTCGGAGCTTGCGCGCCACGACGAGCTCTACCACGGCCACGATGCCCCGGAGGTCTCCGACGCCGAATACGATGCCATGAAGCGCCGCAACGACGCAATCGAGGCCCGCTTTCCGCAACTGCGCCGCGCCGACAGTCCGTCGCTCAAGGTGGGGGCAGCACCGCTTCCGACATTCGCGCCGATCACGCATTCGCGGCCGATGCTTTCGCTCGACAACACCTTCTCCGACGAAGACGTGCGCGACTTCATCAATTCCGTCTACCGCTTCCTCGGGCAATTGCCGGATGGCTCGATCGCCTTTACGGCGGAGCCGAAGATCGACGGGCTTTCCATGTCGATCCGCTACGAGAACGGCAGGCTCGCCAACGCCGCCACGCGCGGCGACGGTACGACGGGGGAGAACGTCACCGCCAACATCCTGACCATCGACGAGATTCCGAACACGCTGCCGAAGGGCGCCCCTGCCGTCGTGGAGGTGCGCGGCGAGGTCTATATGACGAAGAGCGACTTTCTGGCGCTCAACGAGAAGATGGCGGCGGAAGGCAAGCAGACCTACGTCAACCCGCGCAACACGGCTGCCGGCTCACTGCGCCAGCTCGACCCGAAGGTGACTGCGAGCCGCAGGCTGCGCTTCTTCGCCTATGCCTGGGGCGAGATTTCCGAGCCGAACGACCTGCCGAAGACGCAGTACGAGATGGTGCAGACGTTCAAGGACTGGGGCTTCCCGGTCAATCCGCTGATGAAGCGGCTGAACTCCGTCGAGGACATCATCGAGCACTACAAGGAGATCGGTCTGAAGCGCCCGGATCTCGACTACGAGATTGACGGCGTCGTCTACAAGGTCGACCGGCTCGACCTGCAGCAGCGGCTCGGCTTCCGCTCCCGCTCGCCGCGCTGGGCAACGGCCCACAAGTTTCCTGCCGAACAGGCCTTCACCCGAGTGGAGAAGATCGACATCCAGGTCGGCCGCACCGGGGCGCTCACCCCTGTCGCACGCCTGACCCCCGTGACCGTCGGCGGCGTCGTCGTCACCAACGCAACGCTGCACAACGAGGACTACATCAAGGGCATCGGCAATTCCGGCGAGCGGATCCGCGAAGACGAGCACGACATCCGCATCGGCGACACCATCATCGTGCAGCGGGCAGGGGATGTCATCCCGCAGGTCCTGGACGTGGTGATGGAAAAGCGCCCGGCCGACTCCGTGCCTTACGAGTTTCCGAAGAAGTGCCCCGTCTGCGGCAGCCATGCCGTGCGGGAAAGAAACGAGAAGACCGGCAAGCTCGACTCCGTCACCCGCTGCACCGGCGGCTTCGTCTGCCGCGCCCAGGCCGTGGAGCATCTCAAGCATTTCGTCTCCCGCAATGCCTTCGACATCGAAGGGCTGGGGTCCAAGCAGATCGACTTCTTCTTCGAGGCCGAGGATCCGGCACTGACGATCAAGACGGCCCCCGACATCTTCACCCTGAAGAAGCGGCAGGAAGCCTCGCCGCTAACAAAGCTTGAAAACATCGAAGGATTTGGCCGGGTCAGCGTCCGCAAGTTGTTCGACGCGATCGACGAGCGCCGCTCAATCGCACTGGCCCGCTTCATCTATGCCCTCGGCATCCGCCATGTGGGCGAGACGACGGCGAAGCTGCTGGCCCGCCACTACGGCACCTATGACGCCTTCCAGTCCGCCATGACGGAGGCGGCTTCGTTCGCTGGCGACGCCTGGTCCGATCTCAACAACATCGAGGGGATCGGCGAGGTGGTGGCCCGCGCCATCGTCGAGTTCTTCAAGGAGCCGCGCAATCTTGAAGTCATCGGCCGGCTTCTGGAGGAGGTGACGCCGCAGGCCGCCGAGCAGGTCTCGACCAGCGGCAGCCCCGTCTCGGGCAAGACCGTCGTCTTCACCGGGAGCCTCGAGAAATTCACGCGCGAGGAAGCCAAGGCGCGCGCCGAAAGCCTCGGCGCAAAGGTTGCCGGTTCGGTGTCCAAAAAGACAGACTACGTCGTCGCCGGCCCCGGCGCCGGCTCCAAACTCGACAAGGCGAGGGAGCTTGGCGTCCAGGTGATGGATGAGGACGAATGGCTGGCATTCCTCGGCGGGTGAACCGAGTTTTGCCGAATCAGGAGGGTTTGAGCTAAAGCTGCGGCAGCAGAGCTAGGGCCAATCTTGAAAACCATCGCCATCGACTTCGAAACCGCCAACGAAACCCGCGGCAGTGCCTGCTCGGTGGGGCTCGCCTGGATCGAGGATGGAGAGGTGGTGCGGGTGGAGGAGCGATTGATCCGGCCGCATGACATGCGCTTCTCCTCCTTCAATATTGCAATCCATGGGATACGCCCGGACGATGTGGAGGACGCTCCCGAGTTTCCGGAGGTCATGGATGAATTCGCCGACGACTTTCGCGACGCCACCATGATCGCCCATAACGCCGCCTTCGACTTCAGCGTCTGGCGTGCCTGCCTAGATCTCTACCGGCGCGGCTACCCGGAGCTTTCCTATCTCTGCAGCGTCAAGATGGCCCAGAAGGTCTGGCCGCATCTCGGTTCCCATCGGCTGAATGCACTGGCGGCTCATCTCGGGCTAAGCTTCATGCACCACAATGCGGCGGAAGACGCCGCCGTCTGTGCTCGCGCGGCCATTGCCATCGGCCGGTCGCTGGGCGTTTCCCATGTGCGGGAGATCCCGGCAATGATCAACATGAAGGTAGGACGCTTGTTCGACGGCGGCTATGCTCCTTGCACCTGCCGGCTGAAGTAGGAAGTCGGTCGGCGCTGCTTGTAACCTGTCTCCGCGCGCTTATCTCTGATCACAGATGGTTTACCGGAGAATCTTGCTGATGAAACGCCTTTCCCTTCTTGCGTCCGCCGCCGCCCTCTCCTGCGGCCTTCTTGCTGGCCCCTCTATGGCCGAAGTCGTCGGCGAGGTTGGCGTCGACTGGATCGGCAACGATATCATCGTGGAGGCGGTCGCCGATCCTGAGGTGAAGGGCGTCACCTGCCACGTCACCTATTTCGACCGCTCCATCATCGACCGGCTGAAGCAAGGTAACTGGTTCGAGGACCCGTCCAACAGTTCCATCGCCTGCCGCCAGACGGGGCCGATCGAGATTGGTGACATCGATCTGTCTAAGGATGGCGAGGAAGTCTTCCGCCAGGGGCGCTCGCTGATCTGGAAGGACCTGCTCGTCAAGCGGATCTACGACAAGGCAAACGACACGCTCGTCTACCTCGCGCATTCGCGGCAGATCGTGGAAGGTTCGGCGAAGATGGCGATCTCGACAGTCCCGCTCTACGGCGAAGAGGTCACCTGGACCAAGGGAAAGCCCTGATCCCTCAGGCGAGTGTTGCTGCGGCGGCGCGTCCTGCGACGCGGCCGGAAAACAGGCAGCCGCCGAGGAAGGTGCCTTCGAGCGCGCGGTAGCCATGCATGCCTCCGCCGCCGAAGCCCGCCGCTTCGC
>DASYHX010000110.1:0-7484 GCA_035998065.1 Pseudorhizobium sp. | reverse complement strand
CACCTATATCCTCGCCCTTTCCGATCAGGACGACGTCCTGGGCTGCGCCAGGCTCCTTCCGGCGACCGGATCGACCATGGTGCGCGAGGTCTTCTCTTCGCTTCTGCCAGAAGAAGGACTGAAGGCTCATCCCGCAATGATCGAAAGCTCCAGATTCTGTGTCGATACCACGACCGCAGGGGGAGGGGTGGTCGCCCATGAAGCCACGATCACCATGTTCACCGGGATCATAGAGTGGTGCCTGGCCAATGGTTATACCGAGATTGTCACCGTCACCGATATCCGCTTCGAGCGGCTTCTGACGCGTGTTGGCTGGCCGCTTCACCGTCTGGCCGAACCTCGCAAGATGGGCGTGACCTTGGCAGTCGCGGGTATCTTGCAGGCAGAGCCCGCCCGCTTTCTGGCGCTACGGCCGCCAGGATATCGCTCCCAGATTTCTCCATCCGGCGATCAGGCCGCCTGAGGCCAACACCATGACGCAGCTTCGCTCACATTTTCGGCTCGTGCGCAAACTCCAGGAAGCGCTTGGCGAAAGCCTCTGTGCGGCGCTGGATGACATCAGCGTCCTTGAGGTCATGCTGAACCCGGACGGCCGGCTGTTCATCGAACGGCTCGGACAGCCACCAGCCCCTGCCGGGGAACTGACAGCGGCTGCCGCCGAGATGCTTATCGGCGCGGTGGCCCATTCGCTTCGATCGGAGGTCGATGCCAGTCAGCCGATCGTCTCAGGGGAATTGCCGTTTGGCGGCCACCGCTTCGAGGGCCTGCTGCCGCCGATCGTGGTCAAGCCAGCCTTCACGATCCGTCGGCATGCCTCACGTCTGATACCGCTCTCTGACTATGTGAGCGCAAACGTCATGACCGAGGAGCAGGCAGAGATCCTTCGCAGCGCCGTCAGCGCGCGGCTCAACATCATTGTGTCGGGAGGCACGGGATCGGGCAAGACAACACTGGCCAACGCCGTGATCGACGAGATCGCGAGAAGCACGCCGGCCGATCGATTGGTTCTCCTGGAGGACACGGCCGAACTGCGATGTGCGGCCGAGAACGCGGTCTTCCTGCATACCAGCGACGCTATCGATATGTCTCGGCTCTTAAAAAGCACGATGCGGTTGCGGCCGGATCGGATCGTTGTCGGAGAGGTGCGGGATGGTGCCGCTCTCACTCTGCTGAAGGCATGGAACACCGGCCATCCCGGTGGCGTAGCCACCATCCATTCCAACACCGCCATTTCGGCACTTCGCAGACTGGAGCAACTGACGGCAGAGGCAAGCCAGCAACCGATGCAGGAGGTTATCGGGGACGCCGTCGATCTCATCGTCTCCATCGAACGCACGCCGCGTGGCCGGCGTGTGCGAGATATCATCCACGTCGAACGCTTTGCTGGCGGGCAATACCTGATCCAGTCCGACCAACCGACGCAAGAACAGGAGGCACGCCATGTGGCATAGCCGAGTCCACATTGTCATGCCGATTGTCGCTGGCACTATGCTTTTCGCAGCTGCGGCGCCAGCCGTGGCGAGCTCCGGTGGCAGCCTCCCGTGGGAAGGCCCGCTTGAACAGATCCAGGAATCGATCACCGGTCCGGTCGCTGGCTATATTGCGCTTGCCGCAGTTGCTATTGCCGGCGGCATGCTGATCTTCGGCGGCGAGCTCAATGATTTTGCCCGACGACTGGTCTACGTCGTTCTGGTCGCGGGCATCCTGCTGGGGGCCACCACCATCGTCGGATTGTTCGGCGCAACAGGCGCCACGATTGGACCTGCCGACAATCAGGATATGGCGCGCCATGCCACTGAGAAGGACGCTCCCCATGACTGAGCGTCTCTCCCAGCTCAACCGCAACCGCATTCACCGGGCGCTTTCGCGTCCCAATCTGCTCCTGGGCGGGGACCGCGAGCTGGTCCTGATCACAGGCCTTGCAGCTGTCATCCTGATCTTTGTGGTTCTGACCGTCTATTCTGCAATCCTAGGCGTCTGCATCTGGAGTGTCATTGTCGGCCTGCTTCGCGCAATGGCCAAGTCCGACCCGCTGATGCGGCAGGTCTATCGGCGGCACATACGCTACAGGCCGCTCTACAGGCCAACCCGCACGCCTTGGCGGACCTTGTGAAGGAGACGTCACAAATGGTTGCACTCCGTCGCTTCCACCAGAAAGGACCCTCATTTGCCGATCTCGTCCCCTATGCCGGCCTGGTCGACAACGGCGTGTTGCTCCTGAAAGACGCGAGCTTAATGGCTGGCTGGTACTTCGCAGGGCCCGACTGCGAAAGCGCTCCAGATCTGGAACGGAATGACCTGTCGCGGCAGATCAATGCCATCCTGTCGCGCCTTGGCAGTGGTTGGATGCTTCAGGTTGAGGCCATTCGCATCCCGACAAGCGACTACCCTGCCGAGGAAAGCTGCTTTTTTCCCGATCCCGTCACCCGTGCGATCGATGCGGAGCGGCGGGATCATTTTAGCCGGGGCCAGGGGCATTTTGAAAGCAAGCATGCGCTGATCCTTTCCCATCGGCCACCGACGCCGAGGAACACCGCGCTCAGCAAGTACGTCTATTCCGACGAGGAGAGCCGGAATGCTTCCTATGCAGATACGGCACTGTCGGCGTTCAACAATGCCACTCGAGAGGTCGAGCAGTATCTGGCGAATGTGCTGTCGATCCGGCGAATGGAGACCCGTGAGGTTTACGAGCGAGGCGGCGAAAGGGTGGCGCGCTACGATGAGCTCCTGCAGTTCATCCGCTTTTGCATCACCGGCGAAAACCACCCTGTCCGGCTACCGGACGTTCCGATGTACCTGGACTGGTTGGTCACGGCACAACTGGAGCACGGGTTGACGCCGAAAATCGATGACCGGTTCTTGAGCATCGTCTCGATTGACGGCCTCCCGGCCGAGAGCTGGCCCGGCATCTTGAACAGTCTCGACCTGATGCCGCTGAGCTATCGCTGGTCGTCCCGCTTCATCTTCCTCGACGGGGAGGAGGCGCGCCAGAAGCTAGAGCGGACGCGCAGGAAATGGCAACAGAAGGTCCGCCCCTTCTTCGACCAATTGTTTCAGACCAGCAGCCGCTCGATCGATACCGACGCCCTGAGCATGGTCGCCGAAACCGAGGAGGCAATTGCGCAAGCGTCGTCGCAACTGGTGGCCTATGGCTATTACACCCCGGTCATCATCCTCTTCGAAGCAGACCAACAGATCTTGCGGGAAAAGGCAGAGGGCGTACGGCGACTGGTTCAGGCGGAGGGCTTCGGTGCCAGGATCGAGACGCTCAACGCGACCGACGCCTATCTCGGCAGCCTGCCGGGAAACTGGTACTGCAACGTCCGAGAGCCGCTGATCAGCACTAGAAATCTGGCGGATCTCATCCCGCTCAATTCCGTTTGGTCCGGCAGTCCGGTCGCACCTTGCCCGTTTTATCCGGCAAACTCGCCGCCGCTGATGCAGGTGGCCAGCGGTTCGACGCCTTTTCGGCTCAACCTGCATGTTGATGATGTCGGCCATACCCTGATTTTCGGGCCCACGGGGTCGGGCAAATCCACGCTGCTTGCCCTGATCGCAGCCCAGTTTCGGCGCTACGAAGCCGCGCAGGTCTTCTGCTTCGACAAGGGGTTGTCCCTTCTTCCTCTCACCCTCGCCTGCAGAGGGGATCATTACGCGATCGGCACAGATCGACCGGAGGAGGACCGCGGGCTGGCCTTCTGCCCGCTGTTTGAGCTTTCCACGGAAGGCGACCGAGCCTGGGCAACGGAATGGATCGAAATGCTCGTCGCGCTGCAGGGCATCGCCGTCACGCCCGACTACCGCAACGCGATCGCCCGACAGGTCGGGTTGATGGAAAGCGCAACGGGACGATCGCTGTCAGATTTCGTCAGCGGCGTGCAGATCCGCGAAATCAAGGAGGCGCTGCATTACTATACCGTCGACGGCCCGATGGGCCAACTTCTCGATGCAGAACAGGACCGGCTGACGCTTGGCACATTCCAGTGTTTTGAGCTCGAGGAGCTGATGAATCTCGGCGAACGCACCCTCGTACCCGTGCTCACCTATCTGTTTCGCCGCATCGAGAAGCGTCTCGACGGGTCACCAAGCCTCATCCTGCTGGACGAAGCCTGGCTGATGCTCGGCCATCCCGTTTTTCGCGAGAAGATACGCGAATGGTTGAAGGTGCTTCGCAAGGCAAATTGCGCGGTGGTGCTGGCGACGCAATCGCTTTCGGACGCTGAGCGGTCCGGCATCATCGATGTCTTGAAGGAGTCCTGCCCGACGAAGATCTGCCTGCCGAACAGCGCTGCTGCGCAACCAGGGACCCGCGAGTTCTATGAGCGCATCGGGTTCAACGAGCGTCAGATCGACATCATCGCAGGAGCTACGCCTAAGCGGGAATATTACGTCGCCACACCCGATGGCCGGCGTCTGTTCGACATGGCGCTGGGGGCTGCCACGCTGAGCTTCGTTGGGGCTACGGGAAAACACGACCTGAAGCGGATACGTGCCCTGCATTCAGAACACGGATCCGAATGGCCCACGTATTGGCTGGAGGAGAGAGGGATCAAAGATGCTGGGTCGCTGCTTACTACACCACGGCTGGCTGATTAGCCTTGCCGCCACCAGTGCTATCCTGACTGTACCAGTCACCCCGGCCCACGCCGGAGCAGCGACGGGGGCCGCAACCGAATGGACACAGTTGGCCAACAACGCGCAACTCGTCGAGCTGTTACGAAGCTCCGGGCTGCAGGTCGACAACCAGCTCACCCAGATTTCCCAGCTGGCGGAACAGCTTCAGAACCAATTGAAGATCTACGAGAACATGCTGCAGAATACGGCGCGGCTGCCCGATCAGATCTGGGGACGGGTCGAAAGGGATCTCGACCAGCTTCGCGGGGTGGTGGAGCAGGGGCACAGCATTGCCTTCTCCATGGGCAACGCCGATGACATCCTGCACCAGCGTTTCGAGAGCTACGCCGATCTTCACGGCAAGCTACCCCGGGGGCAGAGCTTCTCGTCGACCTACCAAAGCTGGTCGGACACCAACCGCGACACGATCGGCAGCACGCTGAAGGCCGCCAGCCTCACAGCCGAACAGTTCGACAGTGAAGAAGAAACCATGCGTCAGTTGCGCGCGCTGTCGCAGTCATCCGATGGGCAGATGAAAGCACTGCAGGTGGGCCACCAGATCGCGGTCCAGCAGGTCAGTCAGATGCAGAAGCTACGCGGCCTGGTCTCCCAGCAGATGACCATGATGGGGACATGGCTGCAATCGGAGCAAGTCGACAAGGACCTGGCGCAGAAGCGGCGCGCGGAATTTTTCAGGTCGACCGCGCCCTCGACCACCGGCGGGGAAAGGATGAGCGTGGAATGGTGAGGGGGTCGCAGTCATCTGGTCGCCGGCACGCATCGGCTTTGAGCAACACGGCCTGCAAGGTCGGGCGGCACGAAATGCGCAACCTGGCGGTCAGCGGCACGCCACCGTCCTCCGTTCCTTTCCGCAAAATCGCCGTTCTTTCGGCAATCATCGTTGCCACCTCTCACCCCGCCTTGGCACAGGAAGGCGCGATCCTCACCTCGCTCCAGAACCAGATCACTTCGGCCGCGAAGGGGTGGGAAACAACGGTCATGGACGCGGCAAGATCTTTGTTCTGGATTCTTGCAACGATCGAAATCGGTATCGCTGCGGTCTGGCTGGCCCTGCAGGCCGCCTCTCTCGACAGCTGGTTCGCGGAGCTTGTCAGGCGGATCATGTTCGTCGGCTTTTTTGCTTTCGTTCTTGCCCAGGGGCCGACCTTTGCGAAGGCTGTCGTCGACAGTCTTTTCCAGATGGCAGCCGGCGGCGGCACTGCATCCCCCGCCGATGTCTTCAATGCCGGCCTGACGGTCGCGACGAAGATGTCGGAGAAAGTGCAGTTCGGCCTCTTCGAAGACAACGCACTGGCGATCTCTGCGGCATTCGCGATGATCGTGACCGTCATTGCGTTCTCGCTCGTTGCCGCAATCTTCGTGTCGGTCATGGTCGAAATGTACCTCGGCCTGCTTGCCGGAATGATCATGCTTGGCCTTGGCGGCTCGTCCTACACCAAGGACTTCGCCATCCGTTATCTGGTTTATGCCTTTTCGGTCGGCATGAAGCTGATGGCACTGGTGATGATCTCGCGGATCGGCTCGGAAGTCCTGATCGGTCTCGCCGATCAACCTGACATCGGTAACGAGTTCCAGACCAGCCTGGCGATCGCCGGCATAGCCGTCGTGGTCTTCATCATCGCCCTGTATGTGCCGAGCATCATCCAGGGTGTGGTTCAGGGCGTCACCGTCACGGGGGGGACCGAAAGCATTCGTCACGGTGGCCAAGGCGCCAGCTTCGCGGCCGGCGCAGCCTTTCTGGCTGCTGGTGCGGCAGGGGCGGGCTATGCCGCAGCCCGCTCTGCCCGCGCAGCTGGATCGTCGACGGCGGGTGCTGGCGTCCGCGGGATCGCCGCCAGTTTCGGATCGGCGGCAAGGGCGGCGGGGTCTGCGGCGAAGGAAAAGGCGATCGGATCACCCGGCGCCTACGCCGGATCGCTGCTTGGCCTCGCCAATGCAAAGCTGGAGGGTGCGGGCATCAAAACTCCACCTCCGGAACGCAAGGAAAACCTCTGATGGGGAAGGAGCTCCTTGGCAAATGAAACGCGTCTCGGAAAACCCTTATCTTGCCGCGCGACAGGAGTGGACGGAGCGTTACGGCTCCTATGTCCAGGCTGCTCGGGCATGGCGGATCGTCGGCATGCTTGGTCTTTCCATGGCCGTGATCGGCTTCACCTATTCGCTATATCTCAGTACCCAGGTCAGGCTGGTTCCCTACATCGTGGAGGTGGACAAGCTCGGCACCGCCGTCAATGCGGGCATCCCGCAGCAGATCGAATATGCCGATGCGCGCGTCGTGCGTGCGATACTCGGCAGTTTCATCAGCAGCTTCCGCTCCGTCACGCCTGACGCCGTCGTGCAGAAGCAGTATATCGACAAGACCTATGCGCTGCTGCGTGCATCGGACCCATCGACGCAGAAGATCAATTCCTGGTTTCGCGCCAATTCACCCTTTGAGCAGGCCAAGAGCTCGACCGTCTCGGTCGAGGTCAACAACATCGTGGCCCTGTCCAACCAAAGCTATCAGATCGACTGGACCGAGTACGAGCGCGATCGCAAAGGCAAGCAGATTGCAACGCGCCGCTTTCGAGGGATCGCAACGGTGGTTCTGAGCGCGCCGCAGGATGAAGCCACGATCCGCCTCAACCCGATCGGCCTTTACCTGCGCGACTTTGACTGGTCCGCGCAGCTTTAACAGCAGGGAGCCTCTGATGAAGAGCTTTGGAATAATGGTGGCCGCTGGCTGCACCTGCCTCACACTGGCAGCTGGCGTGCACGCCCAGTCTATGACAGCCAACGAGCAGAAGGGGGCCGGTCTGTCGGAAAGGTGGCGGGCATCGTCCGGGCTTGTCACCACCGGTCCGGACGGA
>DASYHX010000104.1:0-2182 GCA_035998065.1 Pseudorhizobium sp. | reverse complement strand
ACGTTCAGCAGAGGATTGGTTTCAAATTTTGGGTACGCCATAGCGCCGCAGCTTTCAGGTTGATCTCCCGTCGGCGGCATTGCGTCGCTTAGGGCAGAAATGTGTTCTGCAAGGGAGATTGCCACGGCGGTCAAGAAAGCGTGCTCACAAGGTGGTGATCACCAGCATAGCTCTTTGGTGGCGTGTCAAAAGTGGCACGCGCGTTGCTGATGCCGGCGCTATAAGTCAGACGGCGGTTGAGGTTGTCCCGCCTGGTGAGGCAGTTTGGCGGCTTGGTAAGGTGGATCAGGTTAATTTCTACGCCGCTATGCTCCGTCATTTCGCCGCAGCATAGACCTCCTCGGGTCTCCTGCCGCCGAAGGTCGAATGCTGGCGCCGCTCGTTGTAGTAGTCGATGCAGAAGCCAATGCCCATCCGGGCCTCGCCGCCTGTCTCGAAGGCGTTGAGGAAGAAGCACTCGTCTCTGCGACTGCGCCATAGCCGGCTCGATGACGCGCGGACGAGCAGTACGCCGGCAGAATGGTTTACATCGCTCCTATGGCAACTAACCCGTGACGACCTGGGCCAAGTGCGTTCTCTTGAGACGTTACACGTCATGGAAGCGCGAGATAGAGGGGAAGCCGTCGTCCAGCCAGAGGGCTAAACGACGTACTCTATACGATCATCAATGATGCGCTTTCAGCACGTGTAACCGAGCTCTAGCTTAGAATTGGAGGCCCAGCCTGGACTTGAACCAGGATGCCAGCACTTGCACGTGCTGTGAGTTTTCTTTCCCCCACCGGGCCGTGCCCAAATTCGCCACTAACCCGCCCGAACGCAAGTCTGGAGCACTCGGTTGGTTAATTCGGTCAGTTCCGATCTGGCAAGATAGGTCACGCACTGAAAGTGCGCCCCGGCATCCGCCCGCAGAGCGTTACCCGCCAGTATGCGCTCTTCGCTGGCTCCGATCGTGGTAGCGGAGCGTGGGCCACAATCTCTACGCTGCTGACCGCTGTTAAGATGAAGGCGTCGATCCACGAGCCTGGTTGATCCAAACGCCCGAGTGCGTCGCCAACCGCTGGCCAAACAGCCGAATCGTCGACATGATGCCCTGGAACCTCAGTAGCTACCCGCCCCAGATACAATCGGGTACACGCTTACAGCCAACCGCCCGACATCTCACCAGCTTCGCTGCAGCACCGGGAGCGAAGTCTCAGTCGAAAAGAGGTGCCCGGCGCCCCCGATCTTAGCGTTTGGCGAGCAACACATTGACCGCGTGCCGAACTTCATTCGCCTGCTTAACGCTGAACTTCCTGCATACCGCGCAGAAAACTTGAGGCGGGTATCCGCCACTATCCAGCTTTCCGCATTGGGAGTAGGTGCCGGTGGGTAGCTCCGCTCTGGAATGAACCATCGAGGTCGACTTCTTTTCAATGGTCTCAAAGAATTCGAGGTCAGTGAAGAACTCTGCCCGTACGCCGCCTGGTGAAAAGCACAAGCAGAGTTGGCACTGCCATCGTGAGGACAGTGTCCAACAAACTCCCACGCCAACTGATGGCGTAGCCGTCTACAATATCCTTGGCTGCGTCCGCCATTTCGTTGAGCAGCTGAAAGCCGAAGACGACCAGCCAAGGCTTCCATCTGCTCCAATGGGAGCGAAGTACCGTAGCCGACAGCAGGAACTGCCCGAGGTAAATAGTCGTTTCGAGGGAAGGGTTTGGAGCGCACCCCATTTTGAGCGGACAGTCGGCTTAGCCGATAAGGCATAGGCATGCGCCTATGAGTACGACTATGTCCAAGAGTTCCGACGAGCCGTTTCGACGGGTCGAAGTCATCACCTCCGTGCAGCGCCGCCGGCGCTGGTCAGTGGCCGAGAAGGTGCGGTTGGTGGAGGAAGCCATGCAGCCGGGCATGAGCGTGTCGTTCGTGGCGCGCCGTGCAGGCATCTCCCCTTCACAGCTCTTCGCCTGGAAGCGCCGTATGCTAGAAGGCGGCCATGCTGCCGTTCAGGCCGACGAAGATGTTGTGGGTGCTTCTCAAGTGCGGGAGCTGGAGAAGCGCGTGCGCGACCTCGAGCGCATGCTGGGCAAAAAAACGATGGAAGCCGAGATCCTCAAGGAAGCTCTTGATCTCGCCCGCCCAAAAAAACGGATCTCGCCCTTGCTGTCGTGGAGCGATCAAAAGGACGATTTCCAATGAGCGT
>DASYHX010000060.1:0-3588 GCA_035998065.1 Pseudorhizobium sp. | reverse complement strand
TCGATGGAGATTCCGTCGGGCGACCGGATGAAGGCCATGTTGCCGTCGCGCGGCGGGCGGTTGATGGTGACGCCATTGTCCATCAGCTTGCGGCAGTAGGCGTAGATGTCGTCCACCTCGTAGGCGAGATGGCCAAAGTTGCGGCCACCCGCATAATCTTCCGGGTCCCAGTTGTAGGTCAGTTCGAGGCAGGGAGCCTTGTGTTCGCGCGCCGCGGCCACGTCGTCGGGCGCAGCCAGGAAGATCAGCGTGAACCGACCCTTCTCGTTCTCTATCCGCCGGACCTCTTCGAGGCCCATAAGGTCGGTGTAGAATCGCATCGAAGCATCGAGGTCTTTCACCCGGACCATTGTATGAAGGTAACGCATCGCTTTGTGGTCTCCTTTCTGAGGAAGCTTTTATGTGGCAGCTCACCAGTTCGGGACAAGCCTCAGAACATAGAAAGAACCGGAGAAATCCGAAGCGGGGACTTGCGCTGGAGGGTTAGCAGGATGTTAATCTACCTTCCAGAATCAGTTGCCGAGGCTGTAGCGCGTATTCGAGGGGCCGACCCAAATGGCTGACAGGGTGTCATTGAAGAGCATGACCGAGATCGATGATCTCGCTGGCGAGCCTGTTGATCTGATCGAGATAACCGGCGTCGTCAAATGGTTCGACGTTGCAAAGGGGTTCGGTTTCATCGTGCCGGACAACGGAATGCAGGATGTGTTGCTTCATGTGACGTGCCTGCGCCGCGATGGCTACCAGACCATCCTTGAAGGCACGCGGATCGTTGCGCTCATTCAGCGGCGCGATCGCGGCTACCAAGCATTTCGCATCCTGTCCATGGACCAGTCGACGGCGGTTCATCCCTCGCAGATGCCGCCAGTGCGGACGCATGTACAGGTCACGCCGACGAGCGGCCTGGAGCGGGCTCTGGTGAAGTGGTTCAACCGCACCAAGGGCTTCGGCTTCCTGACGCGCGGCGAGGGGACGGAGGATATTTTTGTTCATATGGAGACGCTGCGCCGGTTCGGGTTGACGGAACTTCGACCGGGCCAGGTGGTGCTCGTGCGCTTCGGACCCGGCGACAAGGGGCTGATGGCTGCGGAGATTCATCCTGACAATCCCAACCCCATCAGCAGGGCCCATTGATGACAATGCTTCCCTTCGTGACGAAAAGCGCCTTCATGGCGCTTTTTCTGTTCCTGGCGGGCGCAGTTTCGGCGCAACTGCATTTCGACCGCCAGGAGCTCCTTATCCAGACAAAGGACGGCAGGGCGCACCGATTCGACGTCGAACTTGCCCTAAGCCCGCCGCAGCGGTCTCAGGGGCTGATGCATCGGGAGACAATGGCGGATGACCATGGCATGCTCTTCGACTTCGGCGAAAGTCGTCCTGTCTCGATGTGGATGAAGAACACGCCCTTGCCGCTCGACATGCTGTTCATCCAGCGCGACGGGATCATCTCGCACATCCATGAGCGGGCGGTTCCTTTCTCAGAGAACATCATCGATTCGCGCGGCCCCGTCGCCTATGTCCTCGAACTGAACGGGGGGCGCGCCGATGAACTCGGCATTCAGCCAGGGGACCGCGTTGTCAGCGAGCGCATCGACGCGGGGAAATGACGGCCGGACCGCTTCTCGCAGTAACCTTCGATTTTGCAGTTGCAGGCCGGTGGGGAAGCGTGTATCTCGCTCGTCATCGTGAGCACGGAGTGTAGCGCAGTCTGGTAGCGCATCTGGTTTGGGACCAGAGGGTCGGGAGTTCGAATCTCTCCACTCCGACCACGTTGAAGCCCTGGAAACGCTGAAGAGGCTGGTTTCTAAGGACTTATGGCCAACTTTCTGTTACAATCGACGTAACAAAATGGAAGTTGGACAATGCCTGCCAAACATCGTCACCTACTTGACCGCGATGGCCGCTTCTTCGCGCGCATCGTCATCCCGAAAGACCTCCGGCCCTTCCTTGACAACAAGCACGAGCTTCGCGAATCGCTAGGCCCGGATCGTCGCACGGCTATCGCTCGACTGGCGACGGCTGTTGCTGGCCTACAGGCGCAGATCGCAATTGCAGAGCGCAAGGCGCAACTTGCGAAGGGTGAGGCGGTTCGCCCTGGCCGGTATCCGCTTCCGGTGAATGAGATTGTGCTGAGGCGCTATAACGATCAGCTGGCCTTCGATAGCGAGATTCGAAATTCTGACGACCGATACGCGAACATGGAGCCGGATGATAGCTTGATCCCGGTCTATCGTGACGGCATCGCTGGCAAGCTATCTGACGCGTCATTGCGGATGCTGGTCGGTAACGTGATCGAACGCTATCGCGGTCTCGGGAACACCACTGCAGAATTCGGCACGACCGAATGGCGGACGCTGGCACAGGCGCTTTGCGTGGCGGAGCTTGAAATACTCGGCCGAGTGATGGAGCGGCACGAAGGCGACTTCACCGGGAAGCCTGAACATCCCGTTCTTGTGAAGGCGATTGAAGGTGATCCTGTTGCAGATGATGTTTCCGAGTCAGAATACAACCGGCTCACCTTCAGCGAGATCATTGAAGAGCAAGAGCGCCTGACTAAGATGGGGCTAGGCGGCTTCGAGAAGTCGGAAGCGACCCTGAAGAAGTATCGCCAGACCGTTTACGCTTTCGAACATTTCCGGCGCTCCAAATATGCCGCTACCGTTACTCTTGAGGAAGGGGAGGCGTGGCGGAACGCAATGCTTGCTGAGGGTAAGCTGTCTCGAAAGACGATTCGCGATAAGCTGGCCTCGATCCGCGCAATCCTCACCTGGGGTCAGAAGCAGTGCCGGGGTAAGCTCTTTCCTAACACGCCCAACAAGACACCCTTCGAATTTTTGGAGATGCCAAATGCTGAGGTGAGGGACAGTGCTGCCCGCACATACACCTTAGAACAGGCACGGAAGGTTCTGCAGGCGGCAAGGACAGAGAAGACAAAGCCAAACTTCCGGTGGCTGCCGTGGCTCCTGGCATATACCGGGATGCGGATCGGTGAGGCACTACAGCTAGAGAAGGGGGACATCTTCGAACTGGAGGGGCATTGGTTCGCTCATATTCGTGTAGGCGAGGGCCGCACGACAAAGACTAGGAAGAGCCGTAAGGTGCCGCTGCATACTGCTCTAGTTGCCGAAGGTTTCCTTGAGTTCGTTGAGACCGCCCCTGCTGGCAAACTCTTCCCTGGCACCTTCCAAGACCAACGGCTTCGGGAATGGATACTCGAAGGGCCGCTGAACGCTTACAAGGACACACCGGCACCTAATCACGGTTTTCGGCACCTGTTCGAAGATGCATTGCATGGCGACGTCAGCCATAAAGCCGCACTCTATATCACCGGCCGTTCCTCCGGCTCTTCCGCTGATGACTATGGCGGTAGCGACCTGAAGCTTTTGGAACTGGCGAAGCAAATGGAGAAGGTTCGTAACGTCTTTGACCTCTGAAATAGGATAAAGTCGCTCAAGCGTAGCTGCGTCGGCTAGCGATGATCTGATCGATTTCCTTGATACCGTTCGAAAAATCTAAAAATGCTACGGAGCGCGCGCCATGCGTTGAACTTGAAGCAGGTAGTTGTGAAGGTTTGCCGCGATCGTAAGG
>DASYHX010000144.1:0-4867 GCA_035998065.1 Pseudorhizobium sp. | reverse complement strand
GCGTCGATGTCGCCAATGGTCGCGACGCGAACCGTTTCGGAGATCTGCTGCGGCGTAATGCCGAGGCGGGCCATTTCGTCCTTGCGCGGGCGGATCTGGAGTTCCGGTCGGGGCAGGGCGCCTTCCGAGCTCACGTTGGCGAGGATGGGAGACGTGCGAAGGTTCGACTCCAGCCGGCTGACGGCGAGGTTCAGATCCTCTTCGCTGGACGCAAGGAAATTGAAGCTGAGTTCGCGCTCGCCGCGGTCGTTTAGTTTGGAGATCCGGACGTCGGGAATGCTCCGAACCTTCTCGAAAAGTTCGCGCTCCACTTCCCATTGGGGACGCGTGCGGCCGTTGTCCGGCACCTTCGGAATAAGGTCGCCGAGCACAGGGATTGAGCCAAGCCCCTTGTTGACGAGCGTCTTGAAGAGCGAATGGTCGATGTTTTCGAGGATGACGCGGACGGTGGCGCGGCGCAGTTCGAGGTCGCCCTTCGGCGAGGCGCCGCCAAGAACGAAGACGCTTTCAACGCCTTCCAGATCGCGCACGGCGGCGTAGATCTGGTCGGTCGTCTCTGCCGTCTCGTCGAGCGTTGCATTTGGCGGCAGTTCGACCGACAGCACGATGCGGGATGAATCTTCCGGCGGCAGGAAACTGCCGGGGACCTGGGCCAGAAGCGCAAGCGAACCGATCAGGAAGGCGATTGCGCCAAGCAGTGTCGCATAGCGCATGTACCACTTGCTGGTGGTGCCGCTGACGAGGCGGGTATAGCCCTTCATCAGGCGGCCGTCGTTGTCATGGTGATCGTCGACTGCATCTTCGGCGCGCATCCAGTAGGCTGCCATCAACGGCGTGATGAGACGTGCAACCATCAGGGAGAAGAACACGGAAAACGCGACCGTGAGGCCGAACTGGATAAAGTACTGGCCGGGAATGCCCGGCATGAAGGACACCGGAACGAAGACGGCGATGATGGTGAAGCTCGTTGCGATAACGGCAAGACCGATCTCGTCTGCGGCCTCCAGCGCTGCCCGATAAGGTGTTTTACCCATCTTGATGTGACGGGCGATATTCTCGATCTCGACGATGGCGTCATCGACAAGAATACCAGTTGCGAGCGTCAGAGCCAGGAAGCTCACGAGGTTCAGCGAGAACCCGAGAAGATCCATGACCCAGAAGGTCGGGATTGCCGAAAGCGGCAATGCAACCGCGGCAATCAAGGTCGCGCGCCAGTTCTTCAGGAACAGCATCACGACGATGACCGCCAGCAGCGCACCTTCCATCAACGTGTGCAGCGCCGCCTCATAGTTCCCGTAGGTGAAGTAGACGGAGTCATCCACCATGTCGATATTGACGTCGGGATGGGCGGCGCGGACACCCGTCAGGCTTTCTTCAACGGTTTCTGCAACCGAGACCTCGCTCGCGCCCTTGGCGCGGAAGACCGCGAAGGTGACCGAGGGGACGCCGTTGAACCGAGAGAAGGACCTCTGCTCCTCGTAGGTGTCGGAGATCGTGCCGAGCTCTGACAGCTTGACGAAGCGGCCGCCGGTGAGGGCGATGGTGCTGTCGGCGAGCTGCGTGACGGTGCGGGCGTCACCGAGCGTACGGATGGTCTGTTCGTTGCCGGCGACCTGTCCGCGTCCTGACCCGAGATCTACGTTGGTGCCGCGAAGCTGGTTGTTCACGTCGACGGCAGTGATGCCGTAGGCGTCGAGCTTGTCAGGATTGAGTGCGACGCGGATCTCGCGATCGGCGCCGCCATAGCGATCGATACGGCCGATGCCGGGCTGTCCCTGCAACTCGCGCTTGATCACGTCGTCAACGAACCAGGACAATTCCTCCAGCGTCATGTTCGGAGAGGACACAGCAAACGTCTGGATCGCCTGCCCCTCGACATCGATCTTGGAAACGATCGGCTCTTCGGCGCTTGCCGGCAGGTCGCTCCGAATGCGATCGATTGCATCCTTGGTATCCTGCACGGCCTCATCGGTCGGCTTTTCGATGCGGAACATCACGACAGTCTGGGACTGGCCGTCGGTGACGGTCGAACTGATCTCATCGACGCCGCTGATGGAGGCGACAGCGTCCTCGACCTCCTTGGTCACCTGCATTTCCAACTCAGCAGGCGAGGCGCCGCTTTGGACGACGGTGATCGAGACCACCGGCACGTCGATGTTGGGGAAACGGGTGATTGGTAGGGAGTAGAAAGACTGCAGCCCCATGAAGAGCAGCAGCGCAAAGCCGAGTAGCGGCGCGATCGGGTTGCGGATCGACCAGGCGGAGAAGTTCATCTTGCGTCCTCGCTCAGTTCGAAGCAGCCGATTGTGCGGTCACCGGAGCAATCCGATCACCGTCACGCACGAAAGCGCCAGCCTTTTCGACCACCAAGTCACCAGCCGTGAGGCCGCCGGCAATCTCCACAAAGCCGCCATCCTGGATGCCGGTCTTAATTTCCACCTGCCTGACGACGTTGTCTTCCACCTTGCGCGCGAAAGAGCCGTCGCGGCCAGAGGTAACGGCCGAAAGCGGCAAGGCGAGGGCGGTCTTCTGATCAACGATGATCTCGGCGCTCGCATACATGCCGGCGCGTGCGCCGCTCTTTTCGTCGATCGCGATGCGGACATAGCCAAGCCGGCTGACCGCATCGACAGTAGGGGAAACCAGCCGGACTTCGCCTTCGACAGTGTCTGCGCCGCCTGCGATGGTCATCTGTGCCTTTTGACCTGGCTCCACCTTCCGGATGCTCGTCTCGGAAAGATCCGCAACAAGCTCTAGTGCGCCATCTTCTATGACGGTGAACAAGGGTTCGCCCGCACCGCTGGCAATGGCACCAACCTTGGCATTGCGGGCCGAGACGATACCTGCGACCGGTGTCTTCACGCCTGTCCGTGCCAGCTTCAGATCGATATCGGCGATCTGGCTTTCAACAACCTCGATGTCCGCCTGGCCAACGGCAACCGCCTGCTTTGCGGCCTGCAGCCGCGCCTGCGCCACTTCAGCCGCAGCCGTCGCCTGCTCGACCTGCGAGGCAGTGCTGGTGCCGGATTCCTGAAGGCGCGTTGCACGGTCGCGCTGGCGGATGGCGTCGTCGAGGTTGGCCTGCGCCTCGATCACCTGTGCCTTGTACTGCGCAAGTCCCGCTTCCGCCTTGGCCCTGTTAGCCTGCAACTGGCCCTTCTGCAGGATCAGCGTGTCATCATTCAGCGTTGCAAGGACCTGGTCTGCCTCGACGCGGTCGCCAACCTCTACCTTCAGTTCCCGAATGGAAAGCCCGTCGACCAGCGGCTGTACATAGATTTCCTGAACCGGGCGAATGGTGCCGGTCGCAAGAACCCGATCCGTCAGCGGCCTCTCGACTGCCTCGGTCACGACGATCGAGGGCAGCGTCGGTTCGCGCGCGGCCTTCCCCTCGTCCTGCGCAAGCGCAGGAGCGGCAAGGGCGAGAAGGGCAGCCGGGATGAAACCGGCAAGATAAACGTACTTGCGAAGCATGCGAGATCGATTCCAGAAGAAGTGATGAGCGGTGTCAGGTTCCTGTTGTTCGGGATCCCGGACCCTCTAGGCCTACATGATGTTCACTTGGGAGCCAATCAGCACGGTTACAAGATCAGCTTCCGGCGTTTCATCCGTTGGACCCTTTTTACGTGCCCAGGCCGCACAAATCAATCGGCAGCGGTTATGGGAGAAACGAGTTTTCGTTATGTATTACGTAAATGCGCGACCGTTAAGCCGCGCAATTCTTCGTATATCGCAGTATACTTGAGTCACTATTGCATGGCGGCGTCAGTGATCTCAGTCGTATAGGCGCCTTCCGGCTCTTTGGTGATGATATCCTGGTCGAGCAGCGCCTTCGCGGTGCGCTCGTAGACGGCCGGGTCAAGCTTGCCGGTGCCGTCGCCGATCAGCTTGGCGACCTCGCCCATCATGCGCTTCTGGTGGTTTTCGTCCTGGCCGCCGTTGTCCATGACGATTTCCGCGGCTTCATCCGGGTTCTCCATGGCATATTTCCAGCCCTTCATGGAGGCGCGGACGAACTTCACCATGTTTTCCTTGAATTCCGGATCGGCAAGCTTGTCCTCCAGAACGTAGAGCCCGTCCTCCAGCAGATCGTTGCCCATCTCCGTGTAGTTGAAGACCACAAGGTCTTCCGGCTTGAAGCCGGCATCGATCGCCTGCCAGTACTCGTTATAGGTCATGACGGAAATGCAGTCCGCCTGCTTCTGGACGAGCGGCTGCACGTCGAAGCTCTGCTTCAGGACCGTCACCCCGTCTGGACCACCTTCGGTGGAGAGGCCGAGCTTGTTCATCCAGGCGAAGAACGGATACTCGTTGCCGAAGAACCAGACGCCCAGCGTATATCCCTTAAAGTCGGCCTCGGTCTGGATCGGTCCGTCCTTCGGGCAGATCAGTTGCAGGCCGGACTTCTGGTAAGGCTGGGCGATGTTGACGAGCGGCACTCCCTTCTCGCGGGCGACCAGCGCGCCGCCCATCCAGGCGACGATGACATCGGCACCGCCGCCGGCGATCACCTGTTCCGGCGCGATGTCAGGGCCGCCGGCCTTGATCTCGACGTCGAGCCCTTCCTCGTCATAGAAGCCCTTGTCTTCGGCGACGTAGTAGCCGGCGAATTGCGACTGGGCCACCCACTTCAGCTGCAGGGTGATGTCGGCGGCCGAGGCCGCCTGAACCGCCATGAGCGACATGGCACTCGCCATCAATGCAACAAGGATATTTCTCATTGTTGTTATCCTTTCCCTCTGAGGTTTTGCCGCCCTCCGTCGTTGCGGAAGGCGGATGCGTCTAGCCACCACGGTTAGACGGATGCCAGAATGTCGTTGCCCGCTCCGCGAGCGCCACGACACCATAAAAGACCGATCCGATGACC
>DASYHX010000046.1:0-9251 GCA_035998065.1 Pseudorhizobium sp. | reverse complement strand
ATCTGCGTCATCAGGCCGCCGAGCAGCGCCGAGAAGGCCATCGGCATCAGGTACTTGGACGGAGAGACGCCCGATCGCCGGGAGAACTGGAACGCAACCGGCATCATGATGGCCAGGGCGCCAATGTTCTTGATGAAGGCGGACATGACGGCGACGACGATCATCAGGAGCGCCAATTGGGCGCGCACCGAATTCAGGTTCGGGAAGAACTTCTTGATGGCAATGTCGACGATACCTGAACGTGCAACGGCTGCGCTGACAACGAGAGCGCTGCCGACGATGATGACAATGTCGTCAGAAAAACCGGAGAAGGCTTCCTCTACCGGGACAATTCCGACCGCCACGGCGGCCACGAGCGCGCAGCAGGCAACGATGTCATAGCGGAACCGATCCCAGATGAAGACGGCCATCATCACGCCGATGACGGTAAAGGCGAGGATCTGTTCTGTCGACATTTGGCCCCAAGAGAAGGTGGAGTGCATCGGCAATCCGCGCGCCGCACTGCAGGATATGCATAACACGGTGGTGCCGGGAAGGTATCCCGGCCCAGGAAAATAAAAGTGGCCCGTTTCCGGGCCACCTCAAGGTCGTCAATGAAGCGCCGTTTCCGGCTTCTTCTTTCGTCGTGCATTTCGAGCAAACATGTTGAGAACTTCCACGAGCGCGGAGAAGGCCATGGCGGCGTAGATATATCCCTTCGGGACATGGAAACCCATGCCTTCTGCGATCAGGGTGGTGCCGATCATCAGCAGGAAGCCCAGCGCCAGCATGACGATAGTCGGGTTCTTCTCGATGAAGTTGGCAAGCGGCGTTGCTGCAAGCAGCATGACTGTGACCGCAGCAATGACCGCGATGATCATGATCGGCAGATGTGGCGTCATGCCGACGGCGGTGATGATGCTGTCGATGGAGAACACAAGGTCGAGAAGAAGGATCTGGGTGATGGCGGAGCCAAAGGTAATCGCCGCTGCGCCGCCGACCATGTCCTCCTTGTGATCCAGCGGATCTACAGAATGGTGGATCTCCCGCGTCGCTTTCCAAACCAGGAAGAGGCCACCTGCAATGAGGATGAGGTCCTTCCAGGAGAAGGCGTGGCCAAAAGCCTCGAAGAGCGGATTGGTCAACTGCACGATCCAGGCAACCGTGCCGAGAAGACCTAGCCGCATCACCAGCGCAAGCCCTATACCGATCTTGCGGGCTTTTTCACGGTTCTCCGGGGGCAGCTTGTTGGTGAGGATCGAGATGAAGATCAGGTTGTCGATACCAAGCACGACCTCCATGACAACCAGCGTCACCAGCGCCACCCAGGCCGTCGGATCCTGTATAAGCACCATTAAATCTTGCACGATAGTCCCCTTGAAATCGGCGTGAAATTTCCATCCGATTTAAGCTGTCAGGGTGCAAAGGCAAGAGCAGCAGCAGCAGCAGTGTGCGCAATGACCATCAAATTGTGTTCGCGGAGCCGTTCGAGCCTCCATAGGCTGCCATAAAGACGCGAATAGCGCTCTTCACCACGTGATTCAGTTCGTCTTGCGGAGGCACGTCGTCCAGTTCGCCGAACAGTCGGAACTTGAAGAAGGTGCCGCTGGCGAGCTCTATGAACTGGCGTGCGGCAAGATCGGTATCCTCTACGCTCAAGTTGCCCAGGGCGACGTGGCGCTTGATGAAGTCATCAAGAACGGTCCGGACATTGGCAGGCGAATGAAAGAAGCGGCTGCACAGCTTGGGCATCCGCGTGGTCACGCCGATGAGGGTACGCATGGCGTTGATCGTTTGCGGCGAGGTGATATGGGTCGCAAAGCCGATGCCGAAGCGATAGAGGCCGTCCTCCACTTCTTCACTGCCCGCGAGTATATCCTTCAGCATGAGCGTGATGCGCTGGCGCTCCTGCTCGATGATCGCGCTGAACAGATCTTCCTTGTTCTCAAAGTAGACGTAGATCGTGCCCTTCGAGACGCCAGCCTCGCGGGTGATGTCGTTCATGCTCGCGGCGTCAAAGCCCAGCCTCATGAAGACACGTTTTGCACCGTCGATGATTTGTCCGCGTTTGGCCGGGTCTTCTCCTGCGGCGAAGCGACCTTGCTGGGGGGTGGGCAAGGAAAGATCCTTCGTTTTTTCCTCGGTCATCTTTTCTTCTTAACTTTGCGAACCAGTCGGTTCGATTAGATCTTGATATGCGCAGCGACACGCTCTATGTCAAGCGAACTGAACCGATCGGTTCGATTTATCAATACCACGGTGGTACTCCCATGACTGGATCATCTCCTGCAGGCGCGCTGCGTGCCGTTGCCAACGATGGCGACGCAGATCAAGGCAAGACGAACGATGCTCAATCGGGATCGCCGCAGGCCGAACACGCACAGGCTCCGGAAAAGAAGAAGCGGCGCAGTCCGGTTCTTCCTGCGATCGTTGCGGCAATGCTCGCCGGAGCCGGGTGGTACGGCTATGAATGGTGGACGGATGGCCGTTTCCTGATCTCGACGGACGACGCCTATATCGAAGCTGACATAGCGATCATCTCGCCCAAGGTCGCGGGCTACGTGGAAAAGGTGAATGTTGTTGGAAACCAGCAGGTCAAGGCGGGTGATCCCCTCGTCACGCTTGATGGACGGGACTACCAGATAGCCTTGGAACGAGCCACAAACGCGATCGAAAGCGCGCAACTGGCGGTCAAGCGCATCGACGCGCAGATCGTTGGCGCTGAGGCGGCGTTGAAACAGGCTGAGGCGCAGCGCGGTGCCCTGGAAGCCGCGTTGCGCGGTGCGGAGATCAACGAGCGGCGGGCCGGCGAGCTGGCCTCGAAATCGATCGGCACGGCGGCGGACTTGGACAGCGCCCGTGTGGCGCTGGACCAGGCGCGCGCCAATCTCGTGGCCGGAGAGGCCAGTGTCGCTTCGGCGAACGCCAATGTCGGGCTCCTGCGGGCGCAACGGGACGAAGCTCTGAACGGTATTCGTTCCCAGGAATTGGCGCGCGACCAGGCCCAACGCGATCTCGATTTCACAGTTCTGAGGGCACCCTATGATGGCGTGATCGGCAATCTCGCGGTCCAGACCGGGGATCTCGTATCGGCCGGCAAGCGGCTCGCTGCTCTTGTCCCGCTCACCGAACTCTATATCGAGGCAAACTTCAAGGAAACGCAGATCGCTGGATTGGAGCCCGGTTCAAAAGTGCGCGTCCATGTCGATGCGTTCGAGGAGCACGATATCGAGGGGGCGGTGACCTCGATCGCGCCTGCTTCCGGCTCCGTCTTTTCCATGCTGCCGGCTGAAAACGCCACCGGCAACTTCACCAAGGTCGTGCAGCGGGTTCCTGTCCGCATCGCCCTTCCACAGGAGGTTTTGGCGCAAGGCCACCTGCGGGCGGGCCTCAGTGTCGTGGTCGATGTGGATACGCGGACAGCACCCTCCGATCATTCTGTAGCCCAGGCCGACTGACGACGACCTTTCAAGGAGAGCGGGCATGGCGACAGCGGCCGTCGCGGGAACGCTTCCCGCCGATCAACCCATGGACAAGCGCAAACTTATCGCATTCTTCGCGATGGTCTTCGGCATGTTCATGTCGATCCTCGACATCCAGATCGTGTCCGCTTCGCTGGCCGAAATCCAGGCCGGCCTTGGGGCCGGGTCGGATGAGGTTGCGTGGGTTCAGACCTCGTACCTGATTGCCGAAGTGATCATGATCCCGCTGTCCGGCACGCTCGCGCGCATCTTGTCGACGCGCGTCCTCTTCAGCATCTGCGCGGCGGGCTTCACCATCGCGAGCGCGCTCTGCGCCACCGCCACCAATATTGAGCAAATGATCGTCTACAGGGCGATCCAGGGCTTCATCGGCGGCGGCATGATCCCTTCCGTCTTCGCCGCGGCCTTCACCATCTTCCCGCCCTCCAAGCGTGCTGTGGTTTCGCCAATCATAGGACTTGTTGCGACGCTGGCGCCGACCATTGGGCCGACCGTCGGCGGCTACCTCAGTCACGCCTTCTCCTGGCACTGGCTCTTCCTTGTCAACATCGTTCCAGGGATCCTCGTCACGGCTGTTGCCTGGAGCATGATTGATTTCGACGAGCCGGAGATGAGCCTGTGGAAGAAGTTCGACTGGTGGGGACTTCTTTCCATGGGGCTGTTTCTGGGTTCGCTTGAATACGTTCTTGAAGAAGGCAACAACAAGGACTGGTTCAACGATGAGCATATCCTCATCGGTTCCCTTGTTATGGTTGCCGGGGCCGTCGTCTTCTTCTGGCGTGCCTTTCGAGTCGACTTCCCTGTCGTCGATTTGCGGGCCTTTGCCAACCGCAACTTCGCCTTCGGCTCGCTGTTCTCCTTTGTCATGGGCATCGGGCTCTATGGTCTGACCTATTTGTATCCGCTCTACCTGGGGCGCATCCGTGGCTATGATTCGCTGATGATAGGCGAGACGATGTTCGTCTCCGGCCTTGCCATGTTCCTCACCGCGCCCGTCGCCGGCATACTTTCCAACCGCCTCGACCCGCGGCTGATGATGGCGATAGGGTTCTTTGGCTTTGCCTTGGGCACCTACCTGATGACGGGGCTGACGGGCGACTGGGACTTCACCGAATTGCTGATCCCGCAGATCCTCCGCGGCTGCTCGATGATGCTGTGCATGGTGCCGATCAACAACATTGCGCTCGGTACACTGCCGCCCGCGCGGATACGCAATGCCTCGGGGCTCTTCAATCTCACCCGCAACCTCGGCGGTGCCGTGGGACTGGCCATCATCAACACCATGCTGACGCAACGCTCCGACGAACATTATGCTCGGCTTTCGGAAAAGTTGAGCTACGGAAATCCCGCTGCGCTGAACTGGCTGGACAGCGTCGGAGCGAACTTTGAAAGCTTCGGACTGGATGGCAGCGCGGTTGCGCTACAGAAACTGTCGGGGATCGTCACCCAGCAGTCTTGGCTCCTGTCCTTCATCGATGTGTTCATGGCGCTCACTGCGCTTTTCGCAAGTCTGATCCTGCTGGTCATGCTGATTGCAAAGCCTGCGGCGCAAGCAGGCGCAGGTGGCGGGCACTGAAGTCGAAAAGCCTGCGTTGGGAACTGGCTGCCGCTGCTGCGGCAGTCCCTCCCTCATTTGCCCATCACTGTTTTTGATTTACGTACCTCAGAAATTCCGCTACCACGGACTCGGGAGGATTCATGAAGCCGACGGTTCACGACATCGCGCGTCACGCGGGCGTCAGTCTCGCGACGGTTGACCGCGTCCTGAACGGTCGGGCGGGCGTGCGCGGGATCACGCGCCAGAAGGTCGAGGAGGCAATTTCTTCCCTCGGCTACGTTCGTGATCTTGCCGCAGCCAATCTCGCCAAGGGGCGTACCTACAGATTTTCTTTCGTCCTTCCGGCAAACGACAATTCCTTCATGATCCGCTTGAAGCACGAAGTGGAGGCGGCCATCGGTCGTTCGGCGACTGAGCGAACCCGCATGGATATCATTGAAGTTCCTGCCTTTGACGCCGGCGCGCTGGTAGCGGCGCTTGAGGCCGTAATGGCGGATAAGCCGGATGGCGTGGCGCTCGTGGCCATAGACGAGCCGCGTGTGCGCGCGTGCGTGGAACGGCTTGCTGACGCGGGGATTGGCATCGTGACGCTTGTTTCCGACCTTGGCGCTTCTGGCCGCCATCACTATGCCGGTATCGATAATATCGCCGCCGGCCGTACGGCAGGAAATCTCATGGGCCGCTTCCTCAGCAAGGTGGACGGTCGGGTGGGGGTGCTGGCAGGGTCGATGATGGTGCGCGACCACCGAGAGCGCCTCGAGGGGTTTCTGTCGGTGCTGTCGGAGGATTTTCCGCAGGTGGCGATCCTGCCGTTGATGGAAGCGCGTGACGACGCGGGCGTTGCGGAAGCGATGGTACGGGAGGCGTTGCGCCGTCATGCCGGATTGAACGGCATCTATAGTCTCGGCGCCGGCAACCGCGGTCTCCTTCGCGCGCTGCGCGACTTGGCAGCGGAGACAAGGCCGGTCGTGATCGCCCATGAACTGACTGCTTCTACGCGGGAGGCGCTCGTCGATGGTACGATCGACGCTGTGCTCAACCAGGATGCTGGCCACGAGGTCCGCAGCGCCATCCGCGTCTTGAAGGCCAAGGCGGATGGGCTGCCGGTGCTGGCCGCCCAGGAGCGTATCCGTATCGATATCTTCTTGAAGGACAACCTGCCCTGAGGGCGGAAGGAAGGATTACCATGTATCTCGGTCTCGACCTCGGAACCTCAGGCGTGAAGGCCATGCTGATCGACGGCGATCAGCAGATCGTCGGCTCGGCCAGTGGTGCCCTTGATGTCTCGCGTCCCCATCCGGGTTGGTCGGAGCAGGATCCGGCGCACTGGATCAGGGCGACGGAAGAGGCGGTGGCAGGGCTGAAGCAGCAACATCCGGAAGAACTGGCCGCGGTGAAAGGCATCGGCCTCTCCGGCCACATGCACGGTGCAACCCTGATCGACAGCGACGACAAGGTGCTGCGGCCGTGCATCCTGTGGAACGATACGCGCTCCTACAAAGAAGCGGCAGAGCTCGACGCCGATCCTCGCTTTCGCGCAATCACCGGCAATATTGTCTTTCCGGGCTTCACTGCGCCGAAACTCGTTTGGGTGAAGAACAATGAGCCGGATATTTTTGCTAAGGTCGCGAAGGTGTTGCTGCCGAAGGATTATCTGCGCCTCTGGTTGACCGGCGAGCACATCTCCGAGATGTCGGATTCGGCCGGCACCTCCTGGCTCGATACCGGCGCGCGCAAGTGGTCGGCCGAGCTTCTGGCGGCAACCGATCTCTCCGAAAGCCAGATGCCGTCGCTTGTCGAAGGCACGGAGCCGGGCGGCACGCTGCGCGGCGAGCTGTCCTCGAAATGGGGCATGGGTGAGGGCGTCGTCGTGGCCGGCGGTGCCGGCGACAATGCGGCTTCCGCCTGCGGCATGGGCACGGTCGCGGAAGGCCATGCCTTCGTTTCGCTCGGCACCTCCGGCGTGCTGTTTGCCGCCAACGGTTCGTATCTGCCGAAGGCGGAAAGCGCCGTGCATGCCTTTTGCCATGCGCTGCCCAACACCTGGCACCAGATGGGCGTCATCCTGTCGGCGACCGATGCGCTGAACTGGCACGCGCATGTTACCGGCAAATCCGCCGCCGAACTGACCGGCGAACTCGGCGACGAGCTGAAGGCGCCGACCGGCGTCACCTTCCTGCCGTATCTGTCGGGTGAACGCACGCCGCACAACGACGCGCAGATCCGCGGCGCCTTCATCGGCCTCGGCCACGAATCGAGCCGCGCGGTGCTGACCCAGGCCGTGATGGAAGGCGTCACCTTCGCGATCCGCGACAATCTCGAGGCGCTGAAGTCCGCCGGCACCTCGATCTCCCGCGTCACCGCCATCGGCGGCGGCTCGCGCTCGCGCTACTGGCTCGCCTCGATTGCCACGGCCCTCGGGGCGCCGGTCGACATTCCGGCAGACGGGGACTTCGGCGCGGCCTTTGGTGCCGCGCGATTGGGGCTGATTGCCGCGACCGGTGCCGACCCGCTTGCGGTCTGCTCGGCGCCTCAGACGGAGGCGACGATCGAGCCGGTGGCGGCGCTTTCGGGAGCCTACGAGGACGCCTATGCGCGATACCGAGCCGCCTACCCGGCAATTCGATCCATCAACCATTAAAATCAGATCCGACATTCCAGGAGGAAACACCATGAGCACAGGCTTTTTCGGAGACATCCAGAAGATCAAATACGAGGGTCCGGAGAGCACCAATCCGCTCGCCTTCCGCTACTACAACCCGGATGAAATCGTGGCCGGGAAGCGTATGGAGGACCATCTGCGGTTTGCCATCGCCTATTGGCACACATTTGCCTGGGAGGGCGGCGATCCCTTCGGTGGACGCACCTTCGACCGGCCCTGGTACGGCGACGACATGGGCAAGGCAAAGCTCAAGGCGGATGTGGCCTTCGAGATGTTCAGCCTGATCGGTGCGCCTTATTACTGCTTCCATGATGCGGACGTGCGGCCTGAGGGGAATTCCTTCGCCGAAAATACAAGGAACCTGAACGAGATCGTCGATTATTTCGCTCAGAAGCAGCAGGAGACGGGCGTCAAACTGCTGTGGGGCACGGCCAACCTGTTCTCGCATCGTCGCTTCATGTCGGGCGCGTCGACCAATCCCGATCCGGACGTGTTTGCGTTTTCGGCTGCCACCATCAAGACCTGCATGGATGCAACCATGAAGCTCGGCGGCGAGAACTACGTCCTCTGGGGCGGTCGCGAGGGCTACGAGACGCTGCTCAACACCGACCTCACGCGCGAGCTCGACCAGATGGCGCGCATGCTCACCATGGTCGTCGAGTACAAGCACAAGATCGGCTTCAAGGGCACGATCCTAGTGGAGCCGAAGCCGCAGGAGCCGACCAAGCACCAGTACGACTACGATGTCGGCACGGTCTACGGCTTCCTGAAGAAGTACGGCCTCGAGAACGAGGTGAAGATGAACATCGAGCAGGGCCATGCGATCCTGGCCGGCCACACCTTCGAGCACGAACTGGCGCTCGCCGGTGCGCTCGGCATCCTCGGCTCCATTGACATGAACCGCAACGACTACCAGTCCGGCTGGGATACCGACCAATTCCCGAACAACGTCCCGGAAATGGCACTGGCCTACTACCAGGTGCTGCAGAACGGTGGCTTTACCACCGGCGGCACCAACTTCGATGCCAAGCTGCGCCGCCAGTCGCTTGATCCGGAAGATCTGCTGCACGGCCACATCGGCGGCATGGATTGCTGTGCGCGCGGCTTGAAGGCGGCCGCGAAGATGATCGAGGACAAGGCTCTTTCGAAGCCGCTCGCAGAGCGCTATGCCGGCTGGGACAGCGCCGAGGCACAGAAGATGCTGCGCGGCGAGTATACGCTGGAGGATATCGCCGCCCGCGTCGAGCGCGACAACGTCAATCCTGAACCGCGGTCTGGCCGCCAGGAATATCTGGAAAACGTCGTTAACCGCTATGTTTAATCTCAAGTGGGGCCGCGAGAGCGGCCCCACTACCTGCTCAGCTGACCGCAGCGATGCGGTCCAGTTGTGCTACAGCCTCTTGCGGCAGTCCGAGTTCGGCTGCCGCAATGTTTTCATGCAGATGCGCCACCGATGATGTGCCAGGGATCAACAGGATGTTCGGTCGCAATGGACCAGTAGGCGGCGTTGTCCTCAGCCGTCTCGACCCGCAGGCCCGAGGACACGCGTGCCTGCGTCGTTTCCATGTCG
>DASYHX010000036.1:0-6974 GCA_035998065.1 Pseudorhizobium sp. | reverse complement strand
ATCGAGCGGCGTGAGAACGCCATCGCTCTGGGGCCATCGGGCACCGGGAAGACGCACGTAGCTTTGGGGCTCGGACTGGCAGCATGCCAGAAAGGACTGTCGGTGGGCTTCACCACTGCGGCGGCGCTGGTCAGCGAAATGATGGAGGCCCGCGACGAGCGCCGTCTTCTGCGCTTCCAGAAGCAGATGGCCGGATACAAGCTGCTCATCATCGACGAACTGGGCTTTGTGCCGCTCTCCAAGACCGGCGCCGAACTGTTGTTCGAGCTGATCTCCCAGCGTTACGAACGCGGCTCCACCTTCATCACCAGCAACCTGCCCTTCGACGAATGGACCGAAACCTTCGGATCCGAGCGTCTCACAGGCGCGCTCCTCGATCGCCTGACCCATCACGTCAGCATCCTCGAGATGAACGGCGAAAGCTATCGCCTCGCGCACAGTCGGGCCCGCAAGGCCAAAACCAGACCCTGAAAATTACACCAATGCCGGGGGGAGTGGCCCTCGGGCTACGCCCTCACGCCACTCCCCCCGGCATGTAACAAGATGGCCTGGTTTTACGCCGCCGCATGGCCGACTTTTGCTCCGCCGTTGACAGGCAAACATTGCGAAGCTCGCCAAAGTTGCGACTATAAGGGCCTCGGCCTGCCCCATTCCGATCCGGACCAACAGCAGCGAGAGGGCCACGGTTGCAAGCGATGTCACGCCGTAGGCCCCCAGCGTTCCCGCGATTGTGCGGAGAACCGCCGGCCAGCGTGCTCTTGCCCGTTCGCTTTGGCACATCATTGCCGGACTTTCCGCAAGAAGCGCTCACGGTTGAGCTGCGCAATCATGGCGACGAAGTACGACGACACGTCCGATATCAGATTAGTAATGCCGCCGTTATAGCATTTCTGGCTCAGATCGTCTTGCTAACGCAACGTACGGCGAACTGCATCTTGCCATCCGGCAACGAGCGTTTTGCGTTCAAAATTCGCCATTTTCGGTTCAAAAATCTGTCCCTGCGTCCAGGTTTCGGCCAGAGCGTTGAGATCCGCCCAGAGCCCTGTTGCAAGGCCCGCATGAAAAGCAGCGCCAAGCGCTGTCGTCTCAAGATGAACGGGCCGCTCAACCTTCGTCTCGAGCATGTCGGCAAGGAATTGGCAAAGCCAGTCATTGGCGGCCATACCGCCATCGACGCGCAGTTTGGCAGGGGCTGCGCCGCCATCTGAGACCATCGCTTCTGCAAGATCCATAGTCTGGTAGGCGACCGCCTCAAGCGCGGCGCGAGCGAGATGGGCCTGGGTCGCGTCAAGCGTCAGGCCAAAAATCGCACCACGCGCATCAGGATCCCAGTGAGGCGCGCCAAGTCCCACAAAAGCCGGAACCATATAGACGCCATGACTGGAGGGAACCCGCGTAGCCATATCGTTCGTTTCACGAGCATGCGTGATGACGCCGATCCCGTCCCGCAACCATTTCACCGCCGCGCCAGCAACGAAAATCGAACCCTCAAGAGCATAGGTCATCTGCCCGTTCAGGCGATAGGCTGGTGTCGTGAGGAGGCGGTTATTTGATTCCAATGCCTCGGTACCCGTGTTGAGGAGCATGAAGCAACCGGTGCCATAGGTCGACTTCGCCATTCCCACGCCAAAGCAAGCCTGACCGAACAGCGCGGCCTGCTGATCCCCGGCAACACCGGCAATGGGGATTGCTGCGCCCAGAAGCGCAGCGTCAGTCGTGCCGAAATGATGCGCATTATCATGCACCTCGGGAAGCACCTGCATCGGCACACGCAGCAGACGACACATTTCCTCATCCCAACGTTGCTCGCGGATGTTGTAGAGCATCGTCCGACCAGCATTGGTCACGTCCGTGGCATGAACCTTCCCACCCGTCAGGCGCCAGATCAGGAAACTATCGATGGTGCCAAACGCAAGCTCACCCCTTTCAGCGCGCTCTCTGGCGCCGCCGACATTATCAAGAATCCAGGCGAGCTTGGTGCCCGAAAAATAGGGATCGACGAGAAGGCCGGTACGCGAGCGCACTTCCGCCTCAAATCCTTCCTCTCCCTTGAGTTCGGCGCATAGTCTGGCGGTACGGCGATCCTGCCACACGATGGCGCGATGGATCACCTTCCCAGTACCGCGCTCCCAAACGACCACTGTCTCGCGCTGGTTGGTGATGCCGATGCCGGCAATGCCGCCGGTACCCACCCCGCTCTTCTCGATAGCTTCTTTGGCAAGACGGAGGGTGTCGCGCCAAATGTCCTCCGGGTCATGCTCCACCCACCCCAGGTCGGGATAATGTTGTTCGAACTCACATTGCGCGCTTGCAACGGGACGCGCGTGCCTGTCGAACACGATGGCGCGCGTCGATGTCGTGCCTTGATCGATGGCCAGAATGTGCACAGGCTGAGGCATTAGGCGGCTCTCCGGGCTTTTCTTCAAAGGTTTACTTGACAGGCATGTCCGTATCGCCCGGCGCACCTGACTTGCTTCGCGAAGGTAAATATGGCTTGACGGCAATTTGATAGAGACCAGCGCCGAGCGTTCCACCAAGTAACGGCGCGGCAATCGGGACCCACCAGTAATTCTCGGGACTTGGAAAAGCGGCCTGATCGTATCCGGCGAGCCAAGCCAGAAGCCGTGGCCCAAAATCGCGAGCGGGATTGAGTGCCCAGGCTTCCAGATATCCTGCGGACGCGCCAATGGTCGCGACCAGCAGACCGATCATGAGAGCGCTCGAATTCGCCCGTGGCGCAACATCGTTGAACTCGTCCGTGATGGCGAAGATTCCCAGCAACAGGAGGCCGGTCAGGATCACTTCATCCCAGAATGCGTGGATCGGGGTGATATGTTCGCCGGGATGAGTGAAGAATACCCCAGCGGCGCCACCTGTCGCACGCGTCAAGCCATGGGCTGCATTATAAGCGTCAATCACCGGATGATAGAGTTGCAGCACCAGGCTGGCACCGATGAACCCACCTATCACCTGCGCTATCCAATAAGGCAAAATCTTGCGTTTGGGGAAACCACGGAAAAAAGCGAGCGCCAGCGTGACCGCTGGATTGGCGTGTGTTCCGGAAACGGCACCCGTGACATAGATCGCGATTGTCACGCCCAGCCCCCAGGCGATGCAAACGCCCCAATAGGCCTGAGCGTAGGGACTCGGGTCATAAAGGGTGATCATGGCTGCCGCACCATCACCGATCAGGATTATGATCGCGACCGCCAAGGCCTCGGAGATGAGTTCGCCGATCAGGGCGCGGCGATATTCCACCTTCAAGTCTCCCCACGTTGGAACAATTTTCATCTGAAACTGCCCCATCTGCACACGCTTTCATATTAACGTCAACTCTTTCGTTTGCATTTTCGGTTTCGGCATATTATTTTCTATCGAAAGAAACCTGGGAATGATGCCCTTCGGATCGAACCAGGACACTTCCGCCGCCTTCCTATCGAGAGAAGATCGAATGACCGCATGCCCGCCCCCCTCTCCTGCTACCGGTATGCACGTCGAAACCTATGATTTGTTGATCGTGGGGGGAGGCGTGAATGGCGCCGGGATAGCACGCGACGCCGCCGGCCGCGGACTTTCGGTCCTGCTGGTAGAGCAGGACGATCTGGCCAGTTATACCTCCTCATCATCGACAAAACTAATCCACGGCGGGCTGCGTTATCTGGAATATTACGAATTCCGCCTAGTCCGAGAGGCTTTGATCGAACGCGAGCGGTTACTGGCTATGGCGCCGCACATCATGTGGCCGCTGCGGTTCGTCCTCCCGCAATCACTTTCCCCCCGCCCCGCCTGGATGGTCCGACTTGGCCTGTTCCTTTACGATAATCTGGGTGGCCGGAAGAACTTGCCCGGAACCGAAACGATAAACCTCGACCGGAGCCCGGGCGGGATCGGGCTCAAGCCCCAGAAGGGCAAGAAACGGGGCAAGGCTTTCGTCTATTCAGACGGGTGGGTGGAAGACAGCCGGCTCGTCGTACTTAACGCAATGGATGCGGCTGCCCGCGGCGCCCGGATCGAAACACGCACACAGCTAACGCAAGCACAAAACGAAAATGGCGAGTGGATTGCAACGCTCGAAACGAAAGCCGGTACAGTCCGTCAGGTGCGCGCAAGGATGCTGGTCAATGCCGCCGGTCCATGGGTCGATAAGGTTCTTGGCCGTATCGGGCGCAGCAACAACAATCGCGGCGTGCGGCTCGTCAAGGGCAGTCATATGATATTGCCGCGCCTCTACGATGGCGACCATGCGTTCATGCTGCAGAATCCGGACCGTCGCATCGTCTTCGCGATTCCTTATGAAGGCGAATTCACACTGATTGGCACCACCGATGAGCCCTGGACGGACGAACCCGGCAAGGCTGAAATCAGCCAGGGCGAAGTCGACTATCTGTGCGCGACGGTGAATCGCTATTTCGAAAAGGAGATTACACCGTCCGATATCGTGTGGAGCTATGCCGGCATCCGCCCGCTTTATGACGATCATGCTGCCAACGCCTCTGCGGTAACGCGTGACTATGTGCTCGATTTCGAGAAACCCGAGAAAACACGGGCGCCACTACTCAGTATCTTCGGCGGAAAGATCACCACTTATCGCAAATTGGCTGAGCATGCGATGGAGCATATAGCTGAAGTGTTCCCAACTGCCGGGAAGGCCTGGACAGCAGGTGAACCGCTGCCCGGTGGAAATCTGCCGGGGCAGGACTTTGATCGGTTTGTGGCTGACCTGTCATCGCGGTGGCCAGCCATGCCCTCAAAGTTGCTTCGCCGCCTCGCTCGGGCATATGGCACAGAAGCGATCCAGATTCTTGGCGCCGCAAGCGTTCCGGCTGACCTGGGCGAGGACTTCGGGGCCGGGCTCCACGCCGCCGAGATAGAATATCTGTTCGCGGCCGAATGGGCGCGTACAGCAGAGGATATTCTTTACCGACGCTCGAAGCTGGGCTTGCATGTGCCGCCTGGGACCGAGACTGAAATCGATGCCTATCTCAGCACACTTTCCCGGTGCGTCGCTTCGCTTTAGTGATCAGCAAGATCACAAGGAAACAGGAAGCAGGAGCAATGGAGCGAGGAACCGCGGCTGAAGGCGATGTCGTCGTAGCACGTCGAGAGCATATCCTGGAGATAGCCCGCAGCGCTGGCAGCGTTGCCGTTGAAGATCTAGCCGAGCGGCTTGGCGTAACACCGCAAACGATCCGCAAGGACCTGAACGTGCTAGCCGGACAGTCGCTGCTTTCCCGCATTCATGGCGGAGCGCTGGTGACCTCCGGCGTTGACAACCTGGCCTATGACGCACGTCGGACTGTCGCATCGAATGCGAAGGCTCGTATTGGGGCAGCAGCTGCCGCGCTGATCCCCAATGGCGCTTCCCTGTTCGTGAATATCGGCACCACAACCGAGGCTGTGGCTGCAAATTTTGTGCATCATCGCAACCTCATGGTGGTCTCGAACAATCTCAACGTCGTTGACACCCTTTCAGATCATCAGGCGATGGAACTTGTCTGCGTAGGCGGCAAGGTGCGCACCGGCGATCGTGCCGTGGTGGGAGCGCTCGCAATGCGCTTCATCGAAAATTTTCGCGTCGACTATGCGCTCATCGGCATCTCGGCGATCGATATTGACGGAAGTCTGCTCGATTTCGCGATCGATGAAGTGGAAGTCTCGCAGACGATCATCCGTAACGCGCGCAAGGTGATCCTTGTAGCTGATTCCAGCAAGGTGGGGCGCTCGGCTCCAGTGCGCGTGTGTGGAATGGATGTGATCGATTTCTTCGTCACTGATCGGATCGACGATCCGAATCTCCGTTCCACATGCGAACGTCATGGCGTCAGTCTGATCGAGACCAGCATTACTTGCTGACCTTCCCAAGCGATAGCGCGGGTACACTTGGTTGCATGGCAATACGTCAAGTGGGCGAACAGCCTCCTGGGGCTGCTTTGGTGATGACCTTCAGAGGGACTGCGCTATCTTTCAGGAGCAACGGATCAGCCCCGATCTAGCCGATGACCAATGCCCTGCCCATAGTCTTTCGTGGCATGCATGCAATCGAGCGCCGCGACGCCCCCGCGCTTCAGGGTCAGGATCTGTAATTGCAGTTGCTAGGCGGTGCCGATCGTTTAAGGTTCTCATGGATCTGGCCGAACTGGAGCTTGGTCGTGCTGTATCGGGTCTCACAGAGGCGAACGTTGCATTGACTCGGTGCGGGCTTTGAAACAACTGACTGCCTTCGCAGATCGTTCGTCCCTGCGTTCCCTCTGCGGACACCGCCCTCGGATCAGCTTTGACGCTGCACCGCTGGCAAACTGGTTCTATCCTACCTCACGCCTGGAACAAAGTGCCATCGCGCAGCATGGCATGCATGATGACCGCGAGCCGACGAGCGAGCGCGACACGGGGCGCTTTGCAACCTTCATGGAGCGCGGAGGCCTCGTTGCTCCCGATCGGGGCAGGACAATTCGCATGGCGCAGCCTTGACACTGCTCGACCTTGTTTGCGTCGGATACGCAGTCGACCAGCGATTTCCCCTCCCCTTCCTGATCCAAAGCTGAGGGGAAACGGTGTGAAATCGCTGATCTTTATGACGTCAGGCGACTTTTCCTCTGTGCCGCGTCACAGGACCGAGCCGAACATAGCGCCGATCAGACGCAGCGACTTTCTCGAAGCTCCGTCAGACAAGCTGGAATACAGAAGGATATCCTGAGCAGGCAATGGTGGCAGGTGCAGCGCCGCCCCCATGTCGATCACGTCCGCTGGTGCGACCTGCCGCCCAAGGGCGGCAACAGCCAGCCCCGCGGCGGCGGCAGCCGCAATCGTCGCAACCCCGCCGCCGACGAAGGCTTCCATCCATGGAATAGATGCATCCTCAAGCGCACGGATTGTCATCGCCCGGACGGCGCAGGGGCTAGGCTGAACGGCGATGGGTAAGGACGTCGAACGGTCCCATGTCCATCCCGGTGCTGCCATCCAGCCGAACGCCTGTT
>DASYHX010000022.1:0-13852 GCA_035998065.1 Pseudorhizobium sp. | reverse complement strand
AGACAGAGAGCGTGGTCTCCACCATTGACGAATCCTGCCGCGAACAGGCTCGCCACGTCGCTTGCGCGAACCGGGCCATACGCCACCCTTCCTGCCGAGGTGCGTACCTCAACGAGCGGCTCCAGCCAAGCCATCCCCCGCGAACCGTTGCGGACGATCCTCGCATCGAGACCTCGCAGCTCTATTTCCTGTGCGATGGCCGTTGCGACCTTGTCAGCGCCAAGCGCGAGTGCCGCCGCATCACGCGGCACGAATATGGTGACGGTCATCGGCGCACCTCCGCAACGATTTCGGCAAGACAGTCTTCGTCGACGCGACCATAAACCTCGTCATCGAGCATGGCGGCCGGAGCGCAGGCGCACAGTCCGAGACAATAGACCGGCTCCAGTGTGACCGCCCCATCCAGCGTTGTTTGATGGAAGTCGATGCCGAGCAACTGCCGCACGCGATTGGCCACCGCGTCAGCGCCCATGGACTGACAGGCTTCCGCCCGACAGAGCTTCAAGGTGTGCCGCCCCGCAGGCGCATCACGAAAGTCGTGATAGAATGTAACGACGCCATGCACTTCGGCGCGCGAGAGATTGAGTTCGTCGGCGATAACCGGCTTCACCTCTTCTGGAATAAAGCCGAACTCGTGCTGCATGGCATGAAGGATCGACAGCATTGGCCCTTCGAGGTGCTTGCGTTCCCGAATGATCGAAAGAGCGCGCTCGGCATAGATGCCGCCGGCAACGTGCACATTCATATCCAAGCCTCCCGCTGAAGGATGCGCTCCCATGGCATCCTTCCGACGCATCTATGCGTCCACTGTATGCACAGTGTGAATTCGGGACTTCGGGGGGTCAATAAAGGTGTTTCGTTACGCGATAGAAAAAACCTATCAAACCAAATCGACAGGTTTGAGGCTGCGAGCCTGGTGAAGAAGCGCGGATACGAGGGGCGTAAACGGCTCCCGATGCGTCGCGACTAGCCCGACAATATGGCTCGCCTCCGGCTCCACGATCGGAATCGTCCTGATTTGCTTCGAAAAACCGAACGACTTGGCAACATTTCGCGGCATGATGCTTGCCCACTGACCGGTGCCGACGTGCGAGAGGAGGACGACCATCGAGTTCGACTCCAGCGTCGGCTTGATCGTCACCCCTGCATCTGCAAGGTGCTGGTTGATGATGCGCCGGTTCTGCATGTCCGGTGTCAATAGGCAAAGCCGAACGTGCGCCATCTCATGCCACGTTACGGAGTCATGATCCGCATACGGCGTGCCTTCCGCCGTCACCAGCGTGTAGCGCTCTGCATACAAGGGCACGCTCGTTACTCTCCCCAGCGGCTCATTGTCGAGATAGGTGATGCCGGCATCGATCTCGAAATTATCGAGCTGGCTCAGAACCTGCAGCGAATTACGCGAAACCACGGAGAAGGTGACATCGGGATGCTTCGCCTGAAACGGCTCCGTCAGCCGAGGGATCATCGCAAGCGCTGTCGGGATGGCAGCGAGGCGGATATGGCCGGAGAGACCGGTCTTGGCTGCGCGCATCTCTTCGCGCATGGTCCTTGCGTCACCGACGATGCGTTTGGCCCACTCCAGCACCCGCTGCCCTTCCGGGGTAAGCCCCTGGTAGCGGGACCCGCGCACCACAAGAACGACGCCCAGTTGATCCTCGAGTTGCCGGATCGCAGCGGAGAGGGAGGGCTGCGATATGCCGCTTTCCTCCGCGGCACGGCCGAAATGGCCTTCGCGCGCGAGCGTAATGAAGAACTCCAGCTTGTCGATCATGAGTGTCTGCTCCCTTGGGCAGAGAACAGCAAGCTCCCGGCAAGAAGGCAACAAAAAAGGCGACCAGAGGCCGCCTTGAAGAAATCGATCTCAGCCGGGATCACGCCGGGAGGATCGCACCGTTGAGGTTGGTAAGCTCCGCCAGATACTGCTCGAGCTTCGTCTTGTGCTCGTGATCCGTTGCAGCGCCGGCATCCGCCTGCGCCGCTTCAATCCGTGCCTGCAGCGTTTCCCGCGTCACGTCCGAAAGCGGCAGAGCCGATTCGGCCAGAACCGTGCAGCCGGTTGGCAGGATATCGGCGAAACCGCCGAAGACGACATATTTGCTGTCCTGGCCCGAGGCCAGCTTAACCGTGACAACGCCGGGCTTGATGGTGGTCATCGTTGGGGCATGATTGGCAAGAACCGTCATCTCGCCCAGCGTCGCCGGGATAACGACTTCCGTCACCTTTTCCGACAGGAGAAGGCGTTCCGGAGAAACGAGTTCGAAATTGAAGGCGTCAGCCATGTCGGATCACTTCTTCACGTGTTGCATGCAATGGCGCGCCATTTTCACGGCGCGCCCGCTTTGAGAAAGCTTAGGCAGCAGCTGCCAGCTTCTTCGCCTTTTCCATGGCCTCTTCGATGGAGCCGACCATGTAGAAGGCGGCTTCCGGAAGATGGTCGTACTCGCCGTTGACGAGACCCTTGAAGCCCTTGATCGTGTCTTCGAGAGCAACCAGCTTGCCCGGCGAGCCTGTGAACACTTCGGCAACGAAGAACGGCTGCGACAGGAAGCGCTCGATCTTGCGCGCGCGAGCAACCGTCAGCTTGTCGTCTTCCGACAGTTCGTCCATGCCGAGGATGGCGATGATGTCCTGCAGCGACTTGTAGCGCTGCAGCGTCGTCTGAACCTTACGCGCGACGTCGTAGTGTTCTTCGCCGACGATCATCGGGTCGAGCATGCGCGACGTGGAATCGAGCGGGTCAACGGCCGGATAGATGCCCTTTTCGGCGATCGAACGCGACAGAACCGTCGTTGCGTCCAAGTGGGCGAACGAGGTCGCCGGTGCCGGGTCGGTCAAATCGTCGGCGGGAACGTAGATGGCCTGAACCGAGGTGATCGAGCCCTTGGTCGTGGTGGTGATGCGTTCCTGCATCTGACCCATGTCGGTTGCGAGCGTCGGCTGATAGCCAACGGCCGAAGGAATACGGCCGAGCAGAGCAGACACTTCCGAGCCTGCCTGGGTGAAGCGGAAGATGTTGTCGACGAAGAACAGAACGTCCTGGCCCTTGTCGCGGAAATCTTCAGCGATCGTCAGGCCCGTCAGGGCGACGCGAGCGCGCGCACCCGGAGGCTCGTTCATCTGGCCGTAAACGAGGGCTGCCTTGGAGCCTTCGCCGCCGCCGTGCTTGTTCACGCCGGACTCGATCATTTCATGGTAAAGGTCGTTCCCTTCACGCGTACGCTCGCCGACGCCTGCGAATACGGAGTAACCACCGTGCGCCTTCGCGACGTTGTTGATCAATTCCATGATGAGAACGGTCTTGCCGACGCCTGCGCCGCCGAAGAGGCCGATCTTACCGCCCTTCGCGTAAGGTGCAAGAAGGTCGACGACCTTGATGCCGGTGACGAGGATCTGGCCTTCTGTGGACTGCTCCACATAGGCCGGCGCTTCCTGGTGGATCGCGCGCAGCGTGGTGGTGTCGAGTGGGCCTGCTTCGTCAACCGGCTCGCCGATCACGTTCATGATGCGCCCAAGCGTCTGCTCGCCAACCGGAACGGAGATCGGGGAGCCCGTGTTCGTGACACGCTGGCCACGGACGAGCCCTTCGGTTGAGTCCATGGCAATCGTCCGAACCTGGTTTTCCCCGAGGTGCTGAGCAACCTCAAGAACCAGCCGGTTGCCATTGTTATCCGTTTCCAAGGCGTTCAGGATCGACGGCAGTTCGCCATCGAAAGCGACGTCCACGACGGCACCAATCACCTGCGTTACTTTGCCGACGGAGGTGCCGGCGTCCAGGGTAGCTGCGATAGCCATTGTTCTTACCCTCTTTCCTTATCTCAGAGCGCTTCCGCGCCCGAAATGATTTCAATGAGTTCCTTGGTGATCTGCGCCTGACGCTGGCGGTTGTACGACAGCGTCAGCTTGTTGATCATCTCACCGGCATTGCGCGTTGCATTGTCCATCGCGGACATCTGCGCGCCATAGAAGGATGCGTTGTTCTCGAGGAGCGCCCGGAAGATCTGCACGGCGACATTGCGTGGCAGAAGGTCTTCGAGGATTTCCTCTTCGCTCGGCTCGTACTCGTAGAGCGCAGCCGATGCGTTTGCAGCTTCGGCGTCGTCGAACTTGGCCGGAATGATCTGCTGTGCGGTTGCCACCTGCGCGATGACCGACTGGAACCGGGCAAAGAACAGCGTCGCGACGTCGAACTCACCCTTGCTGTAGAGCTCAAGAACCCGGCGTGCCACGTCATCGGCGTTGGCGAAGCTTAATTGCTTCACCTCACGGAAGGTGACGTAGTCAACGATGTTCTCCTTGAACGTCCGGCGCAGGATGTCGTTGCCCTTGCGTCCGACGGTCAGGATCTTCACCGTCTTGCCTTGCGCCAGCAGCTTGAGGGCATGCTCGCGGGCGAGACGAATGATGGACGAGTTAAAGCCGCCGGCCAGGCCGCGCTCACCTGTGGCCACCACGAGAAGATGAACCTGGTCCTTGCCGGTACCCGACAGAAGCAAGGGTGCTTCTGCGTTCCCAGCGTTGGCGGCCGAAAGGCTCGCCAGCACCTTGTTCATGCGTTCCGCGTAGGGACGAGCAGCCTCGGCCGCCTCCTGCGCACGGCGCAGCTTCGCCGCGGCGACCATTTTCATCGCTTTGGTGATTTTCTGCGTCGCCTTGACGGAGGCGATCCGGTTCTTCAGATCCTTAAGTGAAGGCATCCGTTATCGGTCCCCTAGGGGTTAGTGTTCGGTCTCAGGCGAAGGACTTAGAATAGGCGTCGAGCGCAGACTTGAGCTTTGCCTTGACGTCGTCCGACAGAGCCTTCTCGGTGCGGATCGCATCGAGAACATCCTTGCCTTCCGAACGCATGTAGGTCAGCAGACCCTGCTCGAACTTGCCGACATCGCCAACCGGGATCTTGTCCAGGTAGCCGTTGACGCCTGCAAAGATCACCGCGACCTGCTCTTCCGTCTTCAGCGGCGAGAACTGCGGCTGCTTCAGGAGCTCCGTCAGGCGAGCACCGCGGTTGAGGAGGCGCTGCGTCGAGGCATCGAGGTCAGAGCCGAACTGCGCGAAGGCAGCCATTTCACGATACTGCGCAAGCTCGCCCTTGATCGAGCCGGCAACCTGCTTCATCGCCTTGACCTGCGCGGCAGAACCGACGCGGGAGACCGACAGACCGACGTTCACGGCTGGGCGGATACCCTGGTAGAACAGGTCGGTTTCGAGGAAGATCTGACCGTCGGTGATCGAGATCACGTTGGTCGGGATGAACGCCGAAACGTCGTTACCCTGCGTTTCGATGACCGGCAGAGCCGTCAACGAACCGGCACCGCGCTCGTCGGAGAGCTTGGCAGCGCGCTCGAGAAGGCGCGAGTGCAGGTAGAACACGTCGCCCGGATAAGCTTCGCGGCCCGGCGGACGGCGCAGCAGAAGCGACATCTGGCGGTAGGCCACGGCCTGCTTGGAAAGGTCGTCGTAAGCGATCAGCGCGTGCTGACCGTTGTCACGGAAGTACTCGCCCATTGCGCAACCGGCGAACGGGGCCAGGTACTGCATCGGAGCCGGATCGGAAGCCGTTGCAGCAACGATGATCGAGTACTGCAGGGCGCCACGCTCTTCGAGCACCTTAACAAACTGGGCAACCGTGGAACGCTTCTGACCGATAGCGACGTAGACGCAGTACAGCTTCTCGCTGTCCGGGCCGTTGTCGTGGATCGGCTTCTGGTTCAGGAACGTATCCAGAATGATCGCTGTCTTGCCGGTCTGGCGGTCGCCGATGACGAGCTCACGCTGGCCGCGACCGACAGGGATCAGGGCGTCGATGGCCTTGAGGCCGGTGGACATCGGCTCATGAACCGACTTGCGTGGAATGATGCCAGGCGCCTTCACGTCGACACGCGAACGGCGCGTCGCATTGATCGGGCCCTTGCCGTCGATCGGGTTGCCGAGCGCGTCAACGACGCGGCCGAGCAGTTCCGGACCAACTGGAACGTCAACGATGGCGCCCGTCCGCTTAACGGTGTCGCCTTCCTTGATCTCGCGGTCGGAGCCAAAGACAACCACGCCGACATTGTCGGCTTCGAGGTTCAGCGCCATTCCGCGGATGCCGCCCGGGAATTCAACCATCTCGCCGGCCTGGATGTTGTCCAGACCGTAGACGCGGGCGATACCGTCACCAACGGAAAGAACCTGGCCGACTTCGGAGACCTCAGCCTCCTGGCCGAAGTTCTTGATTTGATCTTTCAGAATTGCGGAAATTTCCGCGGCGCGGATATCCATCAGCCAACCTCTTTCAGTGCAAGCTTAAGGGTGGAAAGTTTGGTGCGAAGGGAAGTGTCGATCTGACGCGACCCGACCTTGACGATCAGGCCACCAAGAAGCGTGGGATCGACCGTTACGGCGACAACCACGTCCTTGCCAGTGACGCCCTTCAGCGCCGACTTGAGTTCTTGTTCCTGGTCCGGCGTCAACGCATGTGCGGACGTCACATCGGCCGTGACCTCGCCACGGTGAGCGGCGGCGATCTGCCGGAAAGCGCGGATCATTCCCGGCAGGGCGAAAAGGCGGCGATTGCCTGCCACAACCTTCAGAAAGTTTGCGACGGCGCCGCGAATGCCTGCTTTGTCCGCAACCGCCGATACCGCGCGCACCTGATCCTCGGCCGAGAATACCGGGCTCAACACGAGGCGACGCAGATCGCTGCTCTCATCCATCATCGCCTGAAAACGGTCTAGATCCGCGCTGACAGCATCGACCGAACCAGCCTCAAGGGCGACCTCGAAGAGAGATGATGCATAGCGCTCTGCTACACCGGAAATCATCTGGGACGTGTCAGCCACGGGCACAGTTTCCCTTGATTGTCATCAAGCGCCGGACCTCCTTGCGGGAGATCGCTAAGCTCTTGCGATCGTTTGCTATTTTGTTGAAATCAACCAGCTTTTTCGCTGGATCCTTCAGACTTTCGCGGTTCGTCTAGCATAGGATCCATGGACTCGCAACACGGCAGATAGGCTAAAACGCCTTGCCTCCAAGGGCTTGAAACGATTTTATGACGAAGTCGCGACGAATCCCGACAGCGCTGGCGTACTGGTCGGTTACAGATAGCCGAAGACATAGCCGAGCGGCAGTACCGCCAGCACAACTTGCAGAATGAGCAACAGGACGTTACGTGCGGTGCGGCCGCGGTCCAGAAGCAGCGACAGGATCCGTCCGAACGCTGCCAAAGCGAGCGCGCTTCCCAGCATCAGGTAAGTGAAATCCTGCGCCAGCGCGAGCGCCGATAGACCGAGGCCCAGATGCAGCCCGCCCACGGAACGGGTGGCGCCAAACCCTTCCGAGGCAACCTGGCCCGTCACAAAACCTCCAGCCCGCAGGACAGGTGCGGGAAAAAGCAGCGCCAAGAGACCGAAGACAGCTACGGCGAGTGCGGAAAGAAAAGCCAGTTGTTCGGATAGCTCTGCCGGGAAATACAGTTCCAAAGCGATCTCCTGCGTCTTGTGGTCGCCTAATTATCAGCGGCAGAGAAGTTTTCAAAGGAAGCTTTGCGGATCGATATCGATCTGAACATGAACCGTCCCCCTGACCTTTGGCCCCTGCGAAATCATCGTCTTCAGGTAGGTCTGCATCTCTGAATTCCGACGGCCGTGGACGAGAAGCCGGAACCTATGTCTCCCACGCACAAGGGCAAGCGGCGCTTCCGCGGGGCCCAGGACGGATACGCCGGAAACAGCTGGAGCGGCGGCACGCAAGGCCCTGGCGTGGCTTTCTGCGTCCGCGCGAGTCTCGGCCGAGACGATAACGGAAGCAAGCCTGCCAAACGGTGGCAGGATCGCTCGTTCCCGCTCACCAATCTCACGCTCATAAAAAGCGCCCGGATCGCCGGAAACGATTGCCTGCATCACCGGATGCTGCGGCTGGTATGTCTGCAGCAGCCCGTGGCTCTTCAAACCGGTCCGCCCTGCACGTCCGGTCACCTGGCTCAGCAGCTGAAATGTGCGTTCCGCTGCCCGCGGGTCACCGTTCGCCAGCCCCAGATCCGCATCGACAATCCCCACCAGCGTCATGAGGGGAAAGTTATGACCTTTCGCTACCAGTTGGGTCCCGATCACGATATCAACGTCACCTCTCGCAATCGCTTCCAGCTCAAGGCGCAGGCGTTTGACGCCCCCGAGCAAATCAGAAGACATCACGATCGTCCGCGCGTCCGGGAAGTGCATCTCGACTTCCTCGGCGATGCGCTCGACACCTGGGCCGCAGGCGACAAGATGATCAAAGGTCCCGCATTCGGGACATGCTTCTGGCGTCGGCTCACTATAGCCGCACTGATGGCACTGGATCTGGTTGCGGAACCGGTGTTCTACCAGCCAGCTGGAGCATTGCGGACACTGGAAGCGATGACCGCAGACTCGGCAAAGTGTCAGTGGCGCATATCCCCGCCGGTTGAGAAAGAGCAGCGACTGCTGGCCCCTCTCGATCGTCTTCCCGATCGCGCGCAGCAGCACTGGCGACAGGAAGCCCCCTCTTACCGGCGGATGACGCCGCATATCCACAAGATGCAGGTCAGGCAGAGCCGCTTCACCGAAACGTGTCGGCAGATGGACGAGATGGTAGCGCCCCGCCTGGGCGTTGACCTGGCTTTCGACGGACGGCGTGGCGGACACAAGCACAACAGGGAAATCGCCGATGCGCGCCCGCACCACCGCCATGTCACGCGCATTATAGAAGACCCGGTCCTCCTGCTTGTAGGCAGGGTCGTGTTCTTCATCGACAATGATGAGACCGAGGTTCTCGAACGGCAGGAAAAGCGCAGAGCGCGCGCCCGCAACCACCTGCACCTCGCCAGTGACGATGCCCCGCCAGACCTTTTCGCGGATACGGGGCGAAAGATCGGAATGCCACTCCCCAGGCTTTGCCCCGAAACGGTCTTGAAACCTCTCCAAAAAGCTGGAGGTCAGGGCGATTTCGGGCAAGAGGATCAGTACCTGCTTTCCCTGCCGCAGCGTCTCGGCGATCGCCTCGAAATAGACTTCTGTCTTCCCTGATCCGGTGACACCATCGATCAGCGAGGAAGAGAAGCTGCCTCGTCTGACGAGCTCCACAATCTCGTGAGCCGCCTCCTTCTGGGGGCCCTGAAGGCGAGATGCTGTGTAGTCAGGGTCCGGCCTGGCCACCACCGGTGGTGGGGGAAGGAAGACGGTCTCGAACAGCCCCTTCTGCGTCAGCCCATCGATGACGCTCGTGGAGACGCCCGCAGCGTGCGCGAGGCCCATCCGCGTCCATGACACATCCTCGTTAACCTGCTGCAGAACCCGCGTCCGCGCCGGCGTCATCCGCTCCGGCTGACCGCCGACATAACGGAGCCCTTCGATCATCGGCTCCGGCTCAAGCGCCGCTGGCGCCCGGATCGCCATTCTCGCCACCAGCCCCGGCGGCGACAGCGTGTAGCTTGCGACCCACTCTATGAAGCGGCGCATCTCTGCCGATAGCGGCGGGCAGTCGAAGGCGAGGGTGATCGGGCGCAGCTTCTTCGGATCAAGCTTGTCATCGTTACCGCCGTCCCAGACGACGCCGATCACCTGGCGCGGACCAAGCGGTACCTGCACGACCGAGCCAGGCTCGACGTACATGCCTTCCGGCACGGCATAGCTATAGGGGCCCGGCGCCGGTAGTGGCACCAGGACAGGAACAACCTGTCTGACCGGCGGTGTGTCGAACAGCGCGCCAAAGAGATTGGTCGAATCTGCGCCCATGCGGCGGGACCTTGCCCCGAAGCGGAACAAAAGGAAACCGTAGATTTAGTGCAGGCGCACCGCTAGGGATTGGTGAAGACTGCGTCGCTGTCGGCTGCGAGCTCGAAAACCGTGTGATTTTCGATCGCCTTGGTGACGTCCGAAAGATCGCCCTCCAGCTGGTCCGGCTGGATCAGCTGCCCGATGGTGACATCGAATCGATTGCCCTTCTTGTTGAGGAGCTCGTAGAACACGGTCATGTCGCGCAACTCAGTCGACCATTTGGCGAACCAGTAGAAGAGACCGGAGTTGCGGGCGCGCATGTGGATCGGCAGGATCGGCAGGTTGTATTTCTTCGCCAGCCCCACCGCCGATGTCTTCCAGGGGCGCTCGTTCAGCTTACCGTTCTCCCAGTAGGCGATGCGACCGGAGGGGAACAGCACCATGACCTTGCCGTCTTCCACGGTCTTGTTGGTCAGCACCAGCGTCTCGCGCGTCTTCAGCTTGCTCTTGTACTCCTCTCGCCATTCAACGGGGATGATCATCTCCGCGAATCGGGGATTGACCCGGATTGCATCCCGATTGGCAAAGACCATCATGTCCGGCCGGGTGCTCTTCAAGAGGTCGAAGACGGCGATGCCGTCGGCGATGCCGGTCGGGTGATTGCTGACGAGGAGGAAGCCGCCGGATGCGGGAATCCGCTCGGCATTCGTCACGCGCACATCGAGCTTCAGGATATCGCTCAGATATTCGAAAGACTGCAGCCCCGGCAGGGCCGCAATATCGTTGGCAAACTCGATCGCACGATCATAGCGAAGCAGCGTATAAAGGAACGGCCTCATCACCGGCCACAGTGGATGCTTGACAATCCGCTCACCCCGCTCGGCAATGAGGGTGTCGACGATGTGACCCGGTTTACCTTGCGAAACGAGCGAAACTGCTTCGGCAAAATGCCCCAGCGGGGACATTGAATCGCGGCGCGCCATATAAACTCCTGCAGACAGGATTGGGGCTATATCGCAGTCCCACGTGATCAAACAATGACAACGTCACCTTTAGCGATTCGTAACGCGCCTGAAGCAATCTGTGTCGATTGCAGAATCAATTCAATAGGCACCACGTGAACGAGCTGCTCATCATCGCTGCGCCCGAGGTACTGGAGAAGAGGAAGGAGTGGCTCGCGAGTCTTTCTGAAGAGCGCCGCCTTTCTCGCAACACGCTGGACGCCTACGAGCGGGATACGCGGCAATTCCTCGCCTTTCTGACTGGCCACTGCGGCGGGCCTGCCACCTTTCGAGACCTGCACACGTTGCGGACAGCCGATCTACGCGGCTTTCTCGCGGCTCGCCGACGCGAGGGGTCGGGAAATCGCTCCTTGGGTCGCCATCTCGCCGGCCTTAGGTCCTTTCTGCGCCACCTCGAGAGACAGGGGCTGGTAAATGCCGCCGCGGCCGGCGCCATCCGGGCGCCAAAGCAGGGCAAGTCTCTGCCAAAACCGCTGACCGATCGCCAGGCGCTCAGGGTCACGACAGCGGATTCTCAACTCCATGACGAGCCGTGGATTGCGGCACGGGATGCCGCAGTCATGACACTCCTCTACGGATGCGGGCTTCGCATCTCCGAGGCGCTCGGGCTGACGCCTGCAGACATCCCTTCCCATGCGACGTCCCTGCGCATCACGGGTAAGGGCGGTAAGATGCGCATTGTCCCGCTGTTGCCGGCAGTGCACGAATCTGTGAATGTCTACAAGAGGCTGTGCCCTTACGTGCTCCCGGCAGGCGAGGTGCTTTTCCGCGGGGCGCGGGGCGGCGCGCTGCAGCCCGCAATCATTCAAAGAGCCATGCAGAAGCTGCGCAGCGCCCTCGGCCTACCGGATACCGCCACCCCTCACGCCCTTCGCCATTCGTTTGCCACACATCTTTTGGCAGGCGGCGGCGATCTGCGCACGATCCAAGAGCTGCTCGGTCACGCCAGTCTCTCCACCACGCAAATCTACACCGGCGTCGATTCCGCACGGCTGCTCGAGGTCTACGATCGCGCGCACCCGAGGGCATAGGATTGCCTTAACCATGGTTCTTAATCTGCCGTCTATGTCACGCCGACTAAGGTATGCGTAAATCCTCGAGAGAGCCCATGATCAGCCAGTCCTCCTTCACCCCGCTGCCTGTACGACTGCTGCGCCGGTTGTCCGAGGTTTCGCTCTGGCTCCTGGCTGGGCTTCACCTTCTGTTGTTGATGTCGCTGCTGCTGACTCTGGCTGCGATCTCTCCCGCCAAGGCCGCGGACGACTGCCGCGGCGAAGATCTGCTCCCAAAGCTTGAGCAGGAGGATCCGCAGCGTTACGCGGCAATCCTGGAGGAAGGAAGGGCCGTCCCCAACGGGCAGGGGCTGTTCTGGAAGATCGAGCGGCCGGGTATTCAACCTTCCTATCTGCTCGGTACCATGCATGTGACGGATCCGCGCGTCCTCAGGATGCCGCCGGGGGCCGCTGAGGCCCACGCGTCCTCGCACACGATCGTTATTGAATCCGACGAGATCCTCGACGAGAAGAAGGCGACCGCGGCCATCCTGGCAAAGCCGGAGCTCACCATGTTCACCGACGGGCGCTCGATCGAGACGCTGTTGTCGGCGGAGGATCGCGAGGTCCTGGAAGTCGGACTGAAGAAGCGCGGTCTCGCTCTGTCGTCCGTCTCCCGGATGAAGCCCTGGATGCTGGCGGGCTTCGTTGCCAGCTCTGCTTGTGAGACCGCTCGCAAGGCGGATAACAAGACCTTCCTCGACAAGAAGATCGCAGCCGATGCTGTTGCCGTGGGCAAGCCCGTGAAAGGTCTGGAGACTTTGTCCGAACAGCTGTCCGCGATGGCTGCAATGCCCATTGACTTCCATCTCCAGGCGCTTGTCGAGACGGTAAGGCTGGGCGACGAGATGGACGACGTGATCGAAACGATGACCCAGCTCTACCTCAGGGGTGAAACCGGCATGACTATGCCAGCGCTGAAGGCGCTGACGCCGACACATAGTGATGAGGACGAGAGTGCCTACGCCGCCTTCGAAGCGGCAGTGATTTCAGACCGTAACCATCGGATGGCCGAACGGGCGGCACCTATTCTTGCCGACGGTGGCGCATTCATTGCAGTCGGTGCGCTTCACCTGCCTGGGGAGGACGGGTTGGTCGAACTTCTGCGCCAACGCGGCTTTACGGTCAGCCGAATTCCCTGAGGGCGTTTCTGAGCGAGGAAGGCCGCGGAGCTCGATCCGCGGCCTTTCTTTCGAGCCAACTCATGGCTCACAGTCTCACATGTGGATCGGCTTGAAGAAGGTCCCGAGCGCCGCTTCCTTCACCGCTTCCGACATGGTCGGATGCGCATGGCAGGTGCGGCCCAGGTCCTCCGAAGAACCACCGAATTCCATCAGAACCGCGATCTCGTGGATCATCTCGCCGGCGCCAAAGCCGATGATATGCCCGCCCAGCACCCGGTCGGTTTCCTTGTCAGCGAGGATCTTGACGAAGCCGTCTGTCGCCAACATGGCGCGGGCACGGCCGTTTGCCGTGAACGGGAACTTGCCGACCTTGTAGGCGACACCCGCGGCCTTCAGCTCCTCCTCGGTCTTGCCGACAGAAGCTACTTCAGGCTGCGTGTAGACGACGCCTGGAATGACGTCGTAATTCACGTGGCCATGCTGACCGACGAGGATCTCTGCCAGGCCAACGCCTTCGTCTTCTGCCTTGTGGGCGAGCATCGGCCCCTTCACCACATCGCCGATGGCGTAGATGCCCTCGACATTGGTCTTGAACTGACCGTCGATCTCGACGCGTCCTCGGTTGTCGAGGGCAACGCCTGCCTCTTCCAGCCCGAGGCCTGCAGTGAAGGGCTTGCGGCCGGTGGAGATCAGCACCACGTCCGCATCGATCGTCTGCGCCTCGCCGCCCTTCACAGGCTCGAAGGTCACCTTGGCGCCGTCGCCACTCTTCTCGACACCCGTAACCTTTGCTCCAAGATTGAAGGTCATGCCCTGCTTGGCGAGCATCCGCTGGAACTGTTTGGAGACCTCGCCGTCCATGCCGCCGAGGATGTTGTCCAGGTATTCGACGACCGTGACCTTTGCACCGAGGCGCATCCAGACGGAGCCGAGCTCCAGCC
>DASYHX010000534.1:0-15619 GCA_035998065.1 Pseudorhizobium sp. | reverse complement strand
CAGCATTCAAGGTCTTATCAACAGGACCGGAAGAGCGATTGTGCCGGCAGGTGTTCACCAACGCCCGCATCCACAGTTTCTGAGATGGCATCGCGAGAACACCTATAAACAATAGCGCGTCAACGGTTCGGTTCGTTCAAGAGCGGAGGCTTCGGCAGGATCGCGCCAGAAGCGGGTGTTAGGAGCATAGTGATCACGGCTTGCCATCGTCTGAGTGGTAGATGCTGAGAAAGTTGGTCCACCTTCCGCCTGCGTTTCTCGACGATGCGAAACATCCTCACAGCCATCGCCTGACGGTTCGTTTGTAGTTCGAATAACTCGCACCCATGTCGCGCTCGAGGACCCGTTCCTCAATGCGGACCTGCAGAAATGCTGCCACTATGACGATGATGGCTAATGCCATCTGAGGGATCGTCATGATGACTAAAGCGAGGCCTGCGAAAAGAGCGATTTGCCCAACAAAAACGGGGTTCCGCGAACAGGCGAACGGCCCGTCAGAGACCATTTCTCCTACTTGACCCTCAGCGGCACCGATCCGCCATGAGCTGCCCATATACGCCTGGGCATAGAGGGCGAAACCTCCCCCAAGTGCCATGAATAACACGCCGAATACTGCGACGGTTCTTCCAAGATCGAGTTTAGCAGCCACGACCCCAGGCAGGAGCCCCTCACCGACTGGCAACGTGATGAGAGGGAGAAGGCCACCAAGTACGAACGCCGCCCGGAAGAGGGATGCAGGCAGTGTCTGCCGTTCCTGGCCCTCAGAAAAGAGCCAAATCTGTTTTCTGGTACGTCGTGATGTGCGGGCGGTCAGACAGAGGAAGCCGAAGATGTAGCCCCAGATGAGCGCGATGGCGAAGAACCCGATCACCATCTTTATCCGCCGATCAGCCGTCTGATCTTCTGCATCCTGACCTCTGGTGGCTCATGACTATCCATGGTGCCGAAGAACCTGCCATCTGCCCTAACAAGCTGAATGCCAGCCGTGTGATCCATATCGTAGGCGTCTCCGTCCCCGACCTTCTTATAGTGGATGTATCGATCCTTGGTCATCTGCCGGAGCTGTGGCTCGTCGCCAGTCAGAGCAACAATGCGCTCGTCGAAATATGCCACGTAGTCCTTGAGCAGGGACGGCGTGTCGCGTGCGGGATCGACGCTGACGAAGAAAACCTGCAGCTTGTCCGCGTCCGGTCCCAGCTCCTGAAGGACTTGAGCCATCTCCGCCAACGCTGCTGGACATACGTCAGGACAGTGAGTGAATCCGTAGAACCACGCCGAAGGCTTGCCCAGGACGTCCTGCTCAGTGACGGTTTCTCCATTCTGGTTCACGAGCTGGAACGGCGCTGCATAGGGCTTTGCCTCTGCTTCGCTAGCGAGGTGTCCCTGCATCCAGACAATGGCGACGGCCGATACCAAAAAGGCGATCAGCACCCAGGTCACCAATCGGATGCGCCGGAGGAGTCTAGAACTACTCGTGATCATGGCTCTCTGACTTCTGGGCCGACCTCTTCTCGACGTTGAAGACGACTGGGACGCGCCCAGCCTTCTCGAATACGAGAACCGCCTCTACCTTCTCGCCCTGCTTCAGTTGCTGGGGGAGGTTGGTGAACATCGCATGCGTTCCCTCATCTCCCAGTGCGGTTGTCTTGCCGGCGGGCAATGCCATGCCGCCTTCCATCGGCGTCATCCGGGCGACGCCGTCGGTAATGCTTGAGGTATGTAACTCAACCTTCGGGACCACGGTGCTTTCGATCGCTAGCAGGCGATCATCCTCGTTCCCCTTGTTGGCGATCGAGAGATAACCTGCGGCGACCTTGGCACCTGGCGGCGTCTCGATAATCTTTGGGTGATTGATGACCAGGTCTCCAGCCGTGTAATCATGAGCATGTCCCATCGTCGGTAGCATGACGACGAAACTAAGCAGCAGTTTCCGCATAACATTCTCCTTCATTCCGTAGCCTTGCCCTTCCAGGCAAGCAGGCGCATTGCGTTCATTGTCACGAGGACGGTCGCTCCCGTGTCGGCAAGAATGGCAGGCCAGAGGCCGGTCACACCGATGATCGTGGTGACAAGGAAAACCGCCTTCAATCCCAGCGCGACTGTGATGTTCTGCCAGATGTTGTGCATGGTCGCTTTCGACAGGTCGATCATGTTGGCAATATCCGAAACGCGGCCGTGCAGGATCGCTGCATCGGCCGTCTCCAACGCGATGTCGGTCCCGCCGCCCATTGCGATCCCCAGGTCGGCAGCCGCCAAAGCGGGTGCGTCGTTGATACCGTCCCCGACCTTGGCGACCACGAAGCCTTCCCTCTGCTTTTCCCGGACGATCTTCTGCTTGTCTTGGGGAAGAAGCTCGGCGCGGACTGGAATACCCAGACTGGAGCCAATGGCGTCGGCAGTACGCTGGTTGTCCCCTGTCAGCATCAGGGTTTGAACGCCTGCGCTACTGAGCATGAGCAGGCCGGACCTCGCGTCATTGCGCGGCTCGTCTCGGACAGCAATCAAACCCGCAACGGACTTGCCTGCCAGGAGGATGGAGACGGTCTTGCCTTCGGCATTGAACTTGTCGACCTGATCCAGAAGGGACTGTTCGATCAGGGTCTCGGCCAATGCAGCCTTGGGAGACAGCAGCATGACCTGCTCCCCGCCGATGGAGCCTGCTACGCCTTTACCGGGGATCGCCTTCGCCGCCATGGCAGGAGGCAGGGGCACCTTCTCAGCCTTGGCGCGACCGAGGATCGCCATTGCAAGTGGATGGCTGGACCCGCTTTCCAGCGCCGCGGCCATTGACAGTACCTGCGCATGGGATCGAGTAACCGGCACGACATCGGTGACCTTGGGTTTGCCTTCCGTCAGCGTGCCTGTCTTGTCGAGGGCGACGATCGTGACCCGCCGCAGGTTTTCGATCACCGTTCCTCCCTTCATCAGCAGTCCCCGGCGAGCTCCGGCGGAGAGACCCGCGGCGATAGCGGCAGGCGTCGAGATGACAAGCGAACACGGGCAGCCGATCAGCAGGATGGCGAGCCCCTTGTAAATCCACTCCTGCCACGAGCCGACCGCGAATAGCGGTGGGGCAACGGCAACAATTGCCGCCACGACAAGAACGGCCGGGGTATAATAGGTAGAGAACCGGTCGATGAATCGCTGGGTCGGAGCCTTGCTGTCTTGCGCCTCTTCCACAAGCCGGATGACCCGCGAGATCGTATTGTCGCCGGACACCGCAGTCACCTTTACCCGGAGCACCGCATCGGTGTTGATTGTCCCGGCGAATATCTGGTCGCCGACGCCCTTTTGGCGGGGAACGCTTTCGCCTGTGACAGGAGCCTCGTCAATCGCCGAGGAACCCTCGACAATCTGTCCGTCTGCCGCGATCCGGTCTCCAGGCCGAATGAGAATGATGCTGCCGAGAGTAAGGCGGTCGGCGGAAACCTCGTCGGTTGCGCCGTTCGCCTCCACAAGGGCCGTCTTTGGAACGAGATCGGCAAGACCTCGGATATTGGCCCGCGCTCGTCCCGCGGCGATGCCTTCAAGGAGTTCGCCCACGAGAAACAGAAAAACGACCGCCACCGCTTCCTCGGTCGCGCCGATGAACAGCGCACCGACCGCGGCGATGGTCATCAGCATCTCGATCGAGAAGGGAGTTCCCGTCATGGCGGCCACGACTGCGCGACGACCGACTGGAACAAGTCCGATCAGCAGTGCCGGAATGAAAATCCACTGAGGGACGGCGGGAAAAACTAGATGGGCAACGTAGGTCAGTGCGAGCGCCACGCCTACCGCAGCGGTCAGCACCGCCTTCGGGGTCCTCCACCAGGGACCGTCAAGGCGATCGAAACGCTGGTGGGCATCCCGGGCGGCTCCGGCGGCGGCGTAAGAGCCGCCCTCTGGAACAGGAAGACCTGGCGACGTTGGTTCTGCAGGAGAGATGGCAAAACCAAGAGCCTTAACCTGCCTCTCGATGCTGCCACTCACGAGCTCGGGCAACGTCCGCACCGTCATAGTCCCGGATGCAAGCGATACGCCAACCTCGTCGACCCCCGGCAGTCTGCTAACCGCGTTCTCGATCTTTGTTACACAGCTTCCGCAGTCCATTCCGCCGACGCGGTATTTGATCCTGACTGCCTGATCCACGGACATGGCGACCTCATCTATTTGTCACTGAGATAGTTCTAAACTCCGTAGTCGCTACAGGCTCAAGCAGAAACTTCGGTCATCGCGCATTCCGTCTCCCCTTGACCCTGTAGTTGCTACAGGGCTCATTTTGATTGTAGTTGGCGTGAATGAGGCTAGAATAGACGACGCAGCTTGGGCGTCGTTGTTCATGGCATGGATCGTCGCGCTTGCGGCGACCTTGGGGGCGCTGTTCGTCGGCGAGATCATGCGGCAGACGCCGTGTGTCCTCTGCTGGTACCAGCGCATCTTCATGTTTCCCCTCGCTCTCATCCTCGGCGTGGCGGTCTTAGAGGGGGATCGTGTTGCGCGGCGCTATGTGCTTCCGCTTTGTGTCGCCGGTCTTTTGACAGCAGGGCATCATGTCCTTGTGTTTTTATGCCCTGGTTCCAGAAGCAGATGTGCCATGCGGCAAGGGTCCGTCATGCTCGGATGCCGAGATGACGATCTTCGGTGGGCTACCGCTGCCTGTTCTGTCCTTGCTGGCCTTCGTCGCCATCTCTCTGCTCGTAACGCAGGCCCAGAGGAGACCTTCTAATGAATAGACGCCTCATTGTTGGCATTACAGTGCTGGCAGCCATCGTAGTCTTCGGCGTCGGGGCCTGGTACTACGAAGGCATCAAGGCTCGTGAGGCCGAAAGTGTCACGCCAGAAGCTACCTGGCTGGTGCGGGCGCATTCGCCAGTTCTAGGTCGCGCGGACGCCCCTGTGAAAATCGTAGAGTTCTTCGATCCTTCCTGCGAGGCCTGCCGGGCGTTTTATTCTTTGGTGAAAAGCGCACTCGAAGCCTATCCGGACGACGTCCGTCTGGTTATCCGTTACACTCCTTTCCATCAGGGATCGGATGAAGCGGTCAGAATTCTTGAAGCGGCACGCAAGCAGGGCAAATTTGAAGCCGTTCTCACTGCCCTGATGGCAAAGCAACCGGAATGGGCCATGCATGGGCAGCCGAACCTGGAACGGGCGTGGGCGATCGCTAGAGAGGAAGGCTGGACGTGGCGCGAGCTCGTCGTGACGGCGCAACACCCGCGGTCGATGAGGTGCTCAAGATCGATGTCGCCGACGTCGAGGCCAACAATGTCCGGCAAACTCCTACGTTCTTCGTGAACGGAAGGCCGCTCGTTGACTTTAGCCGCCAGGGATTCATCAACCTCGTCGAAGGCGAGATCAAACGGCTACAGTAAGGATCTCGACAGGTCGAGGTCTCCGCGTTACGGTCTGCAAGTCTGTAACGACTTCAGGGTTAGATGAATGGGAGGCAAAGTCCTCACGATCGGGCGTCTGGCCGAGGCGACGGGTACCAACGTGGAAACCATCCGCTTCTACGAGAAGAGCGGCATTCTCCCGCCGCCCGCCCGCACGGAAGGCAATTACCGGTCCTATGACCCGGCCCATCTTGCCCGCCTTCGATTTATTAGGCGGGCGCGTGATCTCGGGTTCTCTCTGGATCAGGTAAAGGCGCTGCTGCGCCTGTCCGATGACCAGGACCAGTCATGCGCTGCAGTCGACGACATTGCGAAGGTGCATCGGGAGGAGGTCCAACGGAAAATCACGGACCTTGTGTCTCTGAAGGGGGAACTCGACCGCATCATTGACTCCTGTCGATGTGGTACGGTTGCTGAATGTCGCATCATCGAGAGCCTATCACCGGTCGATCCAAGATAGCTCTTCGAAGGCGGCCGCAGAAGATCTTGCTGGCTGGCTGCTTGAGACCGTTTCCGGGATACCGCATCGGATGTATCCGCATTCCCAGTTACAGCTCAGCAGCGGCAGCAGGCAGCCGATCCCAGATCGCTCATTCATGCCACCGTTAAGTTCCTGCCTCGCCAAAGCAAATGGCGCAGGGAGGTTTGATAGCAGGGACGTCGGTTCTGATCCCTTCAACTGCAAAAACGGCTCTGGAAGGGTAAGGCTTTAGAGAGAGGGAGACGGGGCCTTAATCAGCTATGGCATTTGTCATTCAATTGCATTATTTTGTCCATGAAGTCGGAGATAAGCCATGGTCGCCAACGCACTTGTCCAAACTCGTATCGACGCTGAAGTCCGGAATCGCGCGTCTGCCGTGCTCGAAAGCATGGGCCTGACCGTATCAGACGCGGTTCGTATTCTGCTCACCCGAACCGCCAATGAAGGCGCTCTGCCACTTGAACTCTTTTCTGGCAGTGAGGGCCACGACGCCTGGTTCCGAAGCAAAGTGCTGGAGGCGTTGAGTGACACGCGACCGGATGTCCCAGATGAGGAAGTTGAGACGCATTTTGCGGAACCTCGGGCGGCAGCCCGTCTGAAAGCGGGCGCAGAGAGACCGTAATCCTCACTTGGTCTGCGTTCGCATTATCGGATCGCGATGCGATCTTCACCTACATTGAGGCAGACAATCCTTCAGCCGCTGTCCTGGTTGACGAGAGGATAGTCGCCGCCGTTTGACGCCTGGTCGTTTTCCTGCGAGTGGCCGTGTTGGCAGAGTCGCGGGGAGGCGCGAACTGGCGATTAGTGGCACGCCGTATGTAGCTGCCTATGCGGTAACGGGAGCAACGGTATGTATTCTTCGCGTCCTTCATGGCGCAAAGGAATGGCCAGACAATTTGCCCAGCAGCTAAACGTCGATCGCGATTTCGAGAACCTGCCGGTCGTAGGTTCGAGTCTCATCAAGACCTTCAAACTGACACGCCACTTTATGCCCTGTCCTGTCTGCATAACGGGGCATCGTGTCTGGGAGACGATGTCATGCTTCCGAATTCATTACCCGTCGGGAGAGACAGGTAGGCCCGTTGTGCGGGAACTCATTCCGACGAAGATGCCGCGCCCGGCCGCAACCACACGACGGACAAGTTGAGGATCTTCGGACCTTCCAGATTGCGGTAGGAAAGGGCGCTTCTTCGGCGGCGGCATGACCGTGCATTCTGACGCCACCGCCCAGGACGGCATGCTGGACTTCTACAGCCTGGCAGTTGACCACTTGTGGAAGCTGCTGACCCTGTTGCCAAGCCTTCGCAAGGGGTCCCAGGGCAACTGGACCGGCGTCCAGGGCTTTTCGAACGAAGGGTCTGACGATTACGACAAGCAGGCCCCACGCAGGCAACCTCGATAAAGACCAAGACCCCTGTCTACTTCGCCATCATCGAGAAAGCCGTCTCGGTGTACGTTCCCAAGCGTTGAGAGCTTCCGTGGCGTAATTCGAGGCAGGTAAACGAAACTGGCGACATGCGAGTTAGCTAGCGGAGCGCGACGGCCTCATCTGACGCGCTCTAACCGCCAACAGGTGCAGAATGCGGCGACACGACCGCGTGGGCCCTACAAGGCTGCAGCGATGGAGGCTGCTCCATGAAGAAGGGCAGCAGCTATCGATAGGGCGATCAGCGTTAGCAATAGGCCAAGCAGCACCACCAGCCCGTCTCTTTCCGCTAGTCCGACTGCCATCACGCAAATTGCCGTAACTGGAGCCAGATTGCCAAAAGGGATGGGCAGGGCCACGGCGACAGCCAGCGCGAAGACGGGCAGGGCAATGACATAAGGAAGGCGACTCCCCGTCAGCGCCCTCATCCTGCCAAGCCGCACAAGATGCTCGATCCTCCCGACCATAGGTGCCGCGTGCTGCTTTAGAAGTTCAAATGCGCGGGCGGATATCCGGCGGTTCTTCAAGAATGCCGGGAGCCATAGCGAGCGAACGCCGAAGGCGAACTGCAACGCCACGATAGCAAGGGCGGATCCGAAGACAAGACCGAATGGGCCGGGGATCGGAATCATCGCGGGCAATGACAGGAGCAACATGACAAAGCCGAAACCGGCCTTGCCCATCTCGTCAAGCGCCTCACCGATGGTCAGGCCTTGGCGTGCACGGGCCTCATCGGCAAGTCTACCTAGTGTCGCAGAGGCGACGCCGCCTGAGCATCCCTTGCCGCGCCCGTCACCAGCCATTGGCTAACCTTCTGCGTTCTCAGTGGCTGATCCACAAGCAGGCCTGCGAGGACTGCGCAGTTGGGGTCATCAATATCCAAAAGCTGCACGGGCGACGTCCATCCGATCGTGATGCCGATAGCAGTGCTTACAGCCCAGGCGGGGTCCTCACCCGCCTGCTCTAGAAGCTTTGGTCCATAGGTTGAAAGGCACTGCCGGGACTGCTGGACTGCCTGCGCCGGCAGGTTGGCTCTCTCCACCCGCTCACGCACCTCGGCGTGGATCGGATCGACCACGAACAATGCGAACAACCAGGCGGCAATCTCGGAAACCAAGGAAAGCTCCTCTTCAGTTGCCGGCCGGTAGCCCTTTCTGCGAATTGCATTGTGCGAGTTCGAGGAAGCGCAGCGCCGCCTGCTTGCGCATTGGCGTTCATCAAGCCAGTTATCAGGCAGATGGTTAAGGCTTGAGCGTACCCGCGAAGCCAAACTTCCGAATTGAGCCGTCCAAGGCAGCTCTCCTAATCAGGAAGGATCACGTTGCTTTCCGTTCGATCCATTGACGGCTTTTCTCCGGGAACGTGCGACATCGTGCGGGTCCGGCTCTGAAGTTCTCCGTCCTTCACGCGCGTCTTGGTCTGCGACTTGCTGAAGGTGCCCTGGTCCATCGCCTGAGCCTTTGATTGTGCCTTCAGTTGGTTCGGGTTCTCGTCGATCTTCGTGCGGCTCTGCGCCTTGCCATGGGCCGCAGCGGCGCTGCCGCCCGATGCGATCGAGGAGGTGGTTCCATCGTCCGTGACGCAAGCGCCGGCGGTTCCGAGCGTACTTGCCGATGTTCCATCAGCCGCAGCGCTTCCGCCTGTTCCCACCGTTCCTGCCGCGTCGCATTCTTGTGCTTGTGCCGGAGACAGGGCCAGGAGGGCAAACGCCGCTGCAGATGCAAGGAGGCTCGTTCGATACATGGTTGATACCTTCTTACTTCCCCGGTTTCGTGACGTCGCAGGTGCCGTCCGACCGGCGGGTGATGACCGTGCCATCAGGTTGGACGATGCTTGCGGTGGAGAAGGCGTGACCGCCGGACGAGCTGGAGCTCGAGGTCGCCCCGCTGCCGGAGGCCGATGAACCGGCAGTGGATGACGAGGCTCCCGTGCCGGACGTCGTCGTGCTGGTCTGTCCGCCAACGCTGGTCGATGAGGAGACGTTGCCACCTCCCGCAGTCACGGACGAGGATAAACCGCCTGCAGCGCTAGTCTCACTGTTGCCGCTGTGGATGATCGTGCAGGTGGTACCGTCTTCCAGCGTTACCTGCTCCGATGACGCGGCGACGGCGATGCCTGCGACCAGGATGAGTGGTAAGGCAAGCGGCTGACTTAGAATTCTATAAAAAATCGTCATGGTCTCCTCCCTGGAGAGGTTGGTCCCGGTGACCCGGAACCAACCAGAGATTTGTTAGCAGCTGCCATCGTCCTTCTTGGCTTGGCCCGGAGGGCAGTCCTTGTTGCTCACGTCGTCCTGGGCCGCGCCAGCGGCACTGCCGCCAGTCCCGACGGAGCTGCTGGAGGACCCGCCACCGGCGCTCGTGCCACCGGTGCCAAGTGTGGAGGCCGATCCCGATCCGCTTGCCGAGCCTGCCGCAGATCCACCGGTGCCGACGGAGCTGCTCGAAGTGCCGTCGCCGGCTGAGGTTCCGCCGGTGCCGAGCGTCGAGGCAGAGCCGGCGCCGTCGCCGGATCCGGCCGCGGAACCACCGGTACCCACCGAGCTGCTCGAAGTGCCGTCGCCCGCAGAGGTTCCACCGGTACCGAGCGTTGAGGCAGATCCTGCGCCGTCACCAGAACCGGCGGCCGAGCCACCAGTGCCAACAGAGCTGCTGGAGGTGCCACCACCTGCCGACGAACCCCCGGTACCGAGGGTGGATGCAGAGCCAGAACCGCAATCGGTGGCGCCGGGAGCGCAGTCGGTGGTCCCTGCAGAGCTGCCACCTGTGCCGACTGTGCTGCTGGACGTCCCGCCGCCTGCGCTCGTGCCGCCGGTTCCGACGGTGCTGCTGGTCTGGGCGTAAGCTGAAAGCGTCGTTCCGGCTAGTAGCGCCGTCGCAAGTGCAAGTGGGGTCACATGCTTCATAGGTGTTTCCTCCTAATTTCCACAAGCCCCGGCGAACTTACCGAAGCTGCGAACGGAACAGCTCATGCAGGACACCTGTTCCCGTCTAGGGCTTCAGTCGGACCAACGTTAAGACCTAAGTCTGAAGTTGGGGAGGGCGAGTTCCTAGGTTGGGAGCTGTGCGAGCTTCGATCCGTTCAGCAGCAGCTGTAGACGGCAGGCTCACTCACAACTGTTCTGCATCAACGGCGGTCGCGGTCGGCTTGCCGCGAAAAATCCGGTCGCAGAACATTCCATCGAGTAGACTACCGGGCCGCTATCGCTTTGGCTGATATCGATCATTCAGCAGGGAAATCGCCGCTGCCAAAGCGGGAGTTGACTTTCACATAAAACCAGTCTCACCGCCGGAGGCTTCAATTCGGAGATACGACTGGAGATTGAGGTGAGGTAGGGCGAGGAGGGTGTTGGCTCAGTCCCGGTATCCCATCCAGCAACGGCGCGAGGTAGTCGACCTGGTAACAGAAATGCCTGTGTAGTGCCGCCTGGTTCGCCAGGACGGCCGTCACCAGCGCAAGCGTAGGCCGAGGCCAACTGCCGCGAGCCATTTGATTGCGCATACCGCCACATGTGTCCACAGAGCACGCCCTTGAGCTGCCGGCGCCATTTTCGGCCTTGGCTAGTCCATAGCGGAGAAGCTCACGATAATGATCCTTTGGATGCGCTTTGAGAAACGGCGAGGGCAGACGACAGCATCTCCTCTAGTTCCTTCGCCGAGAAGGGCTTGCTCAACACTGGCGAGTCGGAGAGCTCAGCAGACAGGCCAGCGGTTCCATATCCGGTGCTGAACATGAACGGGACCCCGCGTTTTTGTAGGATGTGGGCGACAGGAAAGCTTCGCTCCTCACCAAGGTTGATGTCGAGCACGGCCAGATCGAGCTCTGCCGTGGCCGCAATACTGCAGGCTTCTTTAAGCCGAGCCACGGAGGCGATGATGTCGCAACCTAGATCCTGAAGCATGTCCTCAATCATCAGCGCTACAAGACTTTCGTCCTCAACGATAAGGACCTTGATGCCGCTAAACTCACTCATGCCGTGCCCGGTCCGACTGCGAAAGACATACGGCACACCACTCCCTGCGGCTCGAACACAAGGTCAAGTTGGCCGCCCAGGTCCCGTTCAATAGCACGTTCAATCAACCGGCTACCAATTCCGCGTCGCGTCGGCGGTAACACAGGCGGACCATCCCGCTCGCGCCATTCAAGGAGCAGTCTCGGCCTCAGGTCGGGATCCTCTTCAAGGCGCCAGGTGACCGATAGCCTACCAGCTTCAGATGAGAGCGCACCATATTTGATGGCATTGGTGGCAAGTTCGTTAAGTGCGATCGTGACACTCAATGCCGTGCGAGCGTCGAGATCAACAGCGGGACCGTTCATCAAGATCTGTTGCTCTGCACCACTCGTCATCGCAGTCAAGACTTCGTGGACGAGCGCATCCAGGGAGGCGCCCTCCCAGTGACGTGTCGTCAGCAGATCATGGGCGCGCGACAGGGCAAGCAGTCTGGCCTCAAACCGTTGGGAAAAATCCTCCAGCCCATCAGCGTGCCGCGCCGTCTGGCTCGCCAGAGACTGTACGGTCGCAAGCGTGTTCTTCACACGATGATTAAGTTCGTCGATCAAGACCTTCTGCCGGTTCTCAGCCTGCTTACGCTCGGTGATGTCTACCAGCATGTTGATCGCGCCAATTGGCTTGCCGTCGCCATCATGAAGAGGTGTGGGGTAAGGGATGAAGGGGATGCGGCTGCCATCTGGCCGCTCCGCGATTGCCTCTGTGCCGCGAATGGGCCGATCCTCCTTCAAAGCTACCGCCATTGGGCATTGGTCGTGGGGAAGCGGGCTGCCGTCGGGGTTGTAAAGGCGCCAGGTAACGCACCACATGTCGCCGAGTTCTGGCGTACGGCCGGACATCTCCACGGCTGCCTGATTGAAGAAGGTGATGCGGCCTGCCGCGTCCGTCGTGTAGACCGCAGCCGGAAGCGCCTCCAGCAGGTCACGTAGGTGCTGTTCGCTTTCGCGGATCTGGTCCTCCATCTGCTTCGCGACAGTGACATCCTGCAGCACCCGGACCCCATAGCGGAAATTTCCGTCTGCGTCCAAAACGGAAGAGCTGTGGACGTCGAGATAGACCGTGCTGCCATCGGGCCGAGCTGCCCGTTTACGCAGGGCATAGTCGTCGATTTGCCCCGCGATCTGGCGCGCATAAAGGACTGCATCTTCCTCCCGGTCGTCCTCCTGAGTAAAATCGAAGAAGGTCATGTTGAGCAGTTTCTCGCGGGAGCGTCCCAACATCAGGCAGAGCGTGTCGTTGACGCGCAGAAGGCGTCCTTCCCGGTCAGCTTCTGCGATGCCTATCGTGGCTGCGTCGTAGGTTGCCGCCAACCGTTCGTCGCTGTCACGGCGGGCAGCCTCTGCCTCGCGAAGATCAGTCACATCCGTTGTAAAACAGCGCGTACTGATGAACTTGCCGTCCTGGAACCGGCTGTTGGATGTGATCAGGACCTGCTTGATCGTGCCGTCTTTCGCACGCAGACGTGCAGGATATCGGTCGAGTTTTTCACCACAGGAAAGCTTATGGAGGATGTCGCCGATGACGGGCGCGTCCACATGAAACTCGACGATGTGGCGTCCGACATATTCCTCTGCGGTGTAGCCGAGAAGCGCAAGCTCAGCTTTGTTGGCACGTTGAATAATGCCGTCACCGCCAACGATGTGGAGACCGATTGCGCTGTTCTCAAAGAAGTCCTCAAGATCCGCGTTCTTCTGCTGGATCGTCTCTTCCAGCTCCTTGTGAGCCGAGATGTCCTGAAAGCAGTTGATCGCGCCCTGGATCCTGCCATCGTGATCCTTGAGAGGGCGTATGTTGACGAGCGCAGTGAGACGCGAACCGTCTGGCCGTTCAATCACGACTTCAGCGTTGCGTGTTGATGCACCGGCGAGGACGGCTTTTGCCATGGGACAGACGTCGTGGGCAAGCGGCGTGCCGTCGGGCAGGAAGAGAGCATGGGATCCGCAGAAGCGGTGACGGTGGCCATCGACCGATGGGCTTTGCCCCCAAAGCTCTGCCGCCTCCGAGTTGTAACGAACGAGCCAGCCATCCTTGTCGCAGATGTAGACAGCACCTGGTATGGCATCGAGAACACTTGGCGCCGCTGCCGTGAGTGCCTCGAACTCCGTCAGCCGACGAGCCGCCGCAGGAAATTCTTCAACAATGGACATAGCAGTACTTTCCCCTCAGGTCCGAAGCCCAGGCCCGGCGACAGCCGAACGCGATGAGCCGCACCAGCCCCTGTTTGCCTCACTGGGAGTGCAACCAAGGCAAACGCTGCAATAGCAGATCGGTTCCGCCGCCATTGAAGTAAGGACGGTGAGTCACCAGGCGCCCGCGCATCATAGGCTGTCGTTCGCGCGCGGACCACCGCTTATCCGCCGAAGAGTTAAAAACCTCGACGGCTGCCCACAATGTTCCTATGTTCGCTCGCGTTGGCGGCAGCAAAGATCGGAGAGGGCAATTGGCTCTCCAAGGAAGTACGGAGGGGTTATGTCGATTATTGCGAGGAACAACGTCACCGTGCGGGGTGACGGACAGCGCGCCATGGTCTTCGCGCATGGCTTCGGCTGCGATCAGAACATGTGGCGGCATGTCACGCCGGCATTTGAGCAGGACTACAAGATCGTCCTCTTCGACCATGTCGGGTGCGGCAAGTCGGACCTTGGCGCCTATGACCATGCCAAGTATTCCAGCCTTTCCGGCTACGCCGCCGATGTTGTGGAGATAGGCCAGGCTCTGGACATCAAAGGCGGAGTGTTCGTCGGCCATTCGGTGAGCGCCATGATCGGCATTCTCGCCGCGATCGAGGCACCCGACCTGTTCAGTGAGCTCGTCCTGATCGGACCATCGCCGCGATACATCAACGACGATGGGTATGAGGGCGGCTTTACTCGGCAAGAGATCGATGAACTGCTGGAGTTTCTCGATGACAATCACTTGGGATGGTCTGCCGCCATGGGACCAGTGATCATGGGCAATCCTGACCGTCCGGAGCTCAGCGAGGAGCTGGTGAACAGCTTCTGCCGGACCGATCCGGAGATTGCCAAGGCATTCGCACGCGTCACGTTCCTTTCCGACAACCGCTCGGATCTTGAGCGCTGCCAGGCACGGGCACTTATCATTCAGTGCCAGCAGGACGTGATCGCGCAGCAGCGGGTTGGGGAGTATGTACGGGACCAGCTGCCGAAAGCGGAAATGGTCGTCATCGACGCAACAGGGCATTGTCCGAACCTGAGCGCGCCTGCTCAGGTTATCTCCGCGATGAAAGCCTTTGTGTAAGGAGACTCAAACTGGACTGGAGGGCATCATGGAGGATCTTGAAGACCTCTACGAGAATGCCCCATGTGGCTACCTCTCGCTGGCCGCTGACGGCGTCATCGTCAAGGCCAATCGCACGCTGGCAGGGTGGCTTGGCACAGAGAGCTTCGAGCTGCTCGGCAAGCGGTTTTACGACCTGCTGAATGTTCCGGGGAAGATATTCTACGAAACTCATTTTGCCCCGCTGTTGCGAATGCAGGGATACTTCAACGAGGTTGCGCTGGACCTGGTGGGACCGGACGGGCGCCGGCTGCCTGTTCTGGCCAATGCCGCCGAACGCCGCACCAGCGACGGCGGCGTCCAGTTTACCCGCATCACGCTGTTCCAGGCGGCTGATCGGCGCCGCTACGAGCGAGAACTCGTGGATGCGAAGAACACGGCGGATCGAGCCCGCAAGGAACTGGAGGAGCTGAACAGAACTCTGGAAGAACGCGTTGCTGCAGGGGTCGCCGAGCGGCTTCAACTGGAGCAAGGGCTATTGGCCGAAAAAGAGGTGGCCCAATTGCGGGAGCAATTCGTCGCCATTCTGGGCCATGACCTGCGCAATCCGCTCGCGTCGATCACAGGGGGGCTCAACGTTCTCTCGCGGGAGCCGCAGTCTGACAAGGCACGGCGTGTGCTTTCGCTGATGCGCCAAAGTACGGAGAGAATGTCCGGCTTGGTCCGGGACATGCTCGATCTGGCCCGGTGTAGAGCTGGTCAGGGGATTGCAATGGAGCCGAAGCTCATTGATTTGCGTGCCGTACTTGAACAGGTTGTCGAGGAATTGCAGACGGCACATCCCGGGCGTGAGATCGAAAGCTCCTTTCAAGTTCCAGCCGAAGTCCGCTGCGACGGAGGACGGGTTGCACAGTTAGTGTCCAACTTGCTCGGCAATGCCCTGGCACACGGCGCAGCGGAACGGCCAGTCAAGGTGATGGCGCTCACGCGTCCGGACGAGATCGTGATAGCCGTTGCGAACGAAGGCGAGCCTATCCCGCAGCATGTTCGGGCCCATCTATTTGAGCCATTCTTCCGCGCCACCAGTTCAT
>DASYHX010000492.1:0-8037 GCA_035998065.1 Pseudorhizobium sp. | reverse complement strand
CGCCAGCGGCCCGTAGACGATGTAGGAGTGACCGGTCACCCACCCGACATCGGCGGTACACCAGTAGACGTCCCCGTCGTGGTAATCGAAGACATATTCATGCGTCATCGCGGCGTAGACGAGATAGCCGCCGGTCGTGTGCAGCACGCCCTTCGGCTTGCCCGTGGAGCCCGAGGTGTAGAGAATGAACAGCGGATCCTCCGCCTTCATCTTCACTGGCTCACAGTGGCCTTTAACGCTGGCGATCTCCTGGTGGTACCAGAGGTCGCGGCCAGGTGCCCAGTTGACCTTGCCGCCGGTGCGCCGGACCACCAGCACGTTGTTGACGGTCGCGTACTGGCGTGCGGCGATATGGATTGCCTTGTCTGTGTTTTCTTTGAGCGGCACCGGCTTGCCGCCGCGCACGCCCTCGTCACAGGTGATCACGAAGCAGGACTGGCAGTCGACGATACGGCCGGCCAGCGCTTCCGGTGAGAAGCCTCCGAAGACGACGGAATGCACAGCGCCGATACGCGCGCAGGCCAACATCGCATAGGCGGCTTCCGGGATCATCGGCATGTAGATCGTGACACGGTCGCCCTTCTTGACCCCGTGCTTCTTCAGGACATTCGCCAGCCGGCAGACCTGATCATAGAGCTGGTTGTAGGTGATCTTCTTGTCGATGTAGGGATTGTCGCCTTCCCAGATCAGCGCCGTGCGCTCACCATGTGTCTTCAGGTGGCGGTCGATACAATTGTAGGAGACGTTAGTCAGTCCATCCTCGAACCACTTGATCGAGACCTTCCCCTTGAAGGAGGTGTTCTTGACCTTTGTGTAAGGCTTGAACCAGTCGATCCGCTTGCCGTGCTTGCCCCAGAACTTATCGGGATCTTCGATGCTCTCTTCGTACCACTTCTCGTATTTGTCCTTGTCAATCAGCGCCATGCTCTTGGTGGCACGTGACACAGGATAAACCTTCTCGGACATGGTCTCCTCCCCACTACGTCGCGAAAACCGGACCATAGGATCCGGATCATGATCTCTTCATATCAGGTGGAACCGGACCATCAATTAGACAAATGGTTCATGCTGCGCGATATTTGCAATCCGACCAATTTCCGGTTATAGACGCGTCGAAATCCCGGAAATAGTGGTTGATACCCACGGCCCGCGACACCGGCGCGGACGGACAGAGGAACTATATCCATGGCTCAACAATTGCTCATGCCGAAGGCGACGGCGGTTTGGCTGGTCGACAACACGGCCCTCTCCTTCGACCAGATCGCACAGTTCTGCAAGCTACACCCCCTGGAAGTGAAGGCGATCGCTGACGGAGAGGCCGCCCAAGGGATCAAAGGTCTTGACCCCATTGCCACGGGTCAGCTTTCGCGTGACGAGATCCAGCGCGGCGAAAAGGACGTAAACCATAAGCTGAAGCTGCAAGAGCCAAAAGTTCGCGTTCCGGAATCCAAGCGCCGCGGCCCCCGCTACACGCCGGTCTCCAAGCGCCAGGACCGTCCGAACGCCATCCTCTGGCTTGTCCGCAACCATCCGGAGCTCAAGGACGCGCAGATCTCGCGACTCGTCGGCACCACCAAGTCGACGATCGAGCAGATCCGCGACCGGACCCACTGGAACTCCGCAAACCTGACGCCGATGGACCCGGTAACGCTTGGCCTGTGCAGCCAGATCGATCTGGACCTGGAAGTCGAGAAGGCCTCCAAGGGCCGCCCGTTGCCGACCATGGAAGAAGCGGGGGCCACGCTTCAGTCTGCCACAGAGACAGAGAACCTTGGCTTCGACTACCGTAGCGAGCGCGAGGAAGAAAAGGAGATGGATGCCGACGCCGTCTTCGCCAAGTTGAGCTCCTTGAAGTCCACGCCACGCGACGAGGACGATGAAGACAGCCGCTACTAAGTCAGCGGAAGCCATTCTCCCCTCCAGCCCCGGCTCCCAGCCGGGGCTTTTCTTCAGGCGATTTCCTTGACCACATCCGCTTGTTTAGCATAGCCGTGCTGTTGCAGCGTTTGGGTGATTTCATCCAGGATCATTGGATCATCGATGGTCGGAGGCACTGTCCAGGGCATGTTGTCGGCGATCTTCTGCATGGTTCCGCGCAGAATTTTTCCGGACCGCGTCTTGGGAAGGCGCTTTACGACCATGACATTCCTGAAGGCGGCAACGGGCCCAATCTCGCTACGTACCAGATCCACGACTTCCTGCTCGATTGCAGCCTCCTCGCGAGAGACCCTGTTCTTTAGGACGAGGAAGCCGCAGGGTATCTGCCCCTTCAGCGGATCGCTAACGCCGATCACGGCGCATTCGGCCACGTCTGGATGCATGGCACAGACTTCTTCCATGGCACCAGTGGAGAGGCGGTGGCCGGCACAATTGATGATGTCGTCGGTCCGGGCCATCACCGAGATATAACCCTCCTCGTCCATCACGCCGGCATCCGCAGTCTTGTAGTAGCCGGGAAACTCCGTAAGGCAGGCCTGCCGGAAGCGTTCGTCGGCGTTCCAGAAGCTGACGAGGCATCCCGGTGGGAGCGGTAGCTTTACAACGATGTTGCCCAGCGTCCCCCGCGGCACCGGATGTCCCTCGTCATCGAGGACCTCTACCGCATAGCCTGGCATCGGCTGTGTCGGCGAGCCGGCCTTGAACGGCAAAAGACCGAGACCAAACGGATTTGCGACCATCGGCCAGCCCGTTTCCGTTTGCCACCAATGGTCGATGACCGGCACCTGCAATACTCGCTCGGCCCACTTCAACGTCTCAGGATCAGCCCTCTCTCCCGCTAGAAATAAAGCCTGCAGCCCCGAGAGATCGTAGTCGCGAACCAGATCACCCTCCGGATCGTCCCGGCGGATCGCACGGAATGCCGTGGGCGCAGTGAACAGCACCTTCACATTATAGTCGGACACGATCCGCCAGAAGGTCCCCGCATCGGGCGTTCCGACAGGCTTACCCTCGAAAAGCACTGTCGCAGTGCCGGCAAGAAGCGGGGCATAGACGATATAGGAATGGCCGACGACCCAACCGATATCGGACGCGGCCCAGAAGACATCCCCGGGCTTCACACCATAGACGTTTTGCATCGTCCAATGGAGCGCCACCATGTGTCCTCCATTGTCGCGAACCACCCCTTTTGGCTGCCCCGTGGTTCCCGACGTATAGAGGATGTACAGCGGATCGGTCGCTGCAACGGGCACGCATTCCACCACGGTGCCGTTGATCTTCTCCCCCTCCACCGCTTGGCGAAAATCCACGTCGCCGTGTTCGTAACGCAGAGGCGCATGCAACTCATCCCGCTGCAGGATCAGGCAGACGTCCGGCTTCGTCTTCGCCATATCGATCGCGTGGTCGAGCAGGGGCTTGTAGGGCACGACTTTGCCCGGCTCCAGACCACAACTGGCACTGATCACCACCTTGGCGCCGCAATCGTCGATGCGGGTTGCAAGTTCATGGGCTGCGAAGCCGCCGAAGACGACGGAGTGAATGGCACCCAGTCGCGCGCAAGCGAGCATGGAAAACACGGCCTCTGGAACCATCGGCATGTAGATGATTACCCGATCGCCCTTGCCGACACCGTGGTTGCGCAGGACCGCCGCAATCGCCTGCACTTCAGCCAGCGCCTCGTCATAGGTGAAGCGAGCTTTCGAGCCATTCATCGCGCTGTCGAAAATCAAGGCCGACTGGCCTCCGCGACCTTGTTTCACGTGGCGGTCCAGACAGTTGAAGCACGTGTTTGTCTCGCCCCTGACAAACCAGCGCCCATAGACGCCTTGATCGCCGTCGAAGACTTTGTCGATCGGCTTGAACCACGTAAGACTGTCGGCGGCCTTTCGCCAGAACGCCTCGGGATCGGCCTGCCATTCGGCGTAAACCTCGAAGTATTTGCTCTGCATCTGCTCCTCCCAAAGTCCCAGCGCAGCCATGGGTCATTCTTAGGATGAGGCAGTTTGGCCTGGAAAGCCAGACTTAAGGGCTAGGCGGAGCTAGCGTTTGCCAAAGATAGCGGAGCCGACACGGACACTGGTGGCGCCGAAGTCAATGGCTGTCTCGAAATCGCCGGACATACCCATGGAAAGCTTGTCCAAGCCGCATTCCATGGCGAGCTTCGCCAACAGGGCGAAATGCGGCCCCGGATTCTCTTCTGCCGGGGGGATGCACATCAGCCCCTCGATGGAGAGACCAAGCTCGTTCCGGCACATACTGACGAAGTCACAGGTCTCCTTCGGGGCAATCCCCGCCTTCTGCGGCTCGAGGCCAGTGTTCACCTGGACATAAAGTCGTAGCGTCCGGCCCTGTTTTCTCATCTCGTCCGCCAGGACGCGGGCGATCTTCTCCCTGTCGACTGTCTCGATTACATCGAAGAGAGCCACTGCATCCGCTGCCTTGTTCGATTGCAGAGGCCCTATCAGGTGCAGTTCGACGGCAGGAAACTCCTCCTTCAACACCGGCCATTTGTTTTGGCTCTCCTGCACCCTGTTCTCGCCGAATACCCGTTGACCCGTCTGAATAACCGGCCGGATGGTCTCTGCATCGAAGGTCTTAGACACTGTGACCAAGGTCACCGAACCGGCTGATCTATTCCCTCTCCGTTCCGCTGCCGCCACGCGTTCCTGAACCTCCGCCAACCTTTGCTCGACAGTCATGACATCCTTCCTTCGAAATCAGGTGATGGCTTACCCGTCCGGACGCGACGTGCCAAGTCGGCTTCCGACGCGGGCGATTCTCCTTGGACCCTGTAAAACTTGACGCTTGAAGCCATTCATGGTGAAGGTCTGCGCAATCTTTCAAGCATTCCCGGATAAATCGAAATGGCGAGTGAACGTTACAATCCGCGTGAGGTCGAGCCACGCTGGCAGCAGAAGTGGGCGGAGGCCAAAGCCTTCGAAACGGACAACTCGGATCCACGTGAGAAGTACTACGTCCTCGAGATGTTCCCGTATCCGTCCGGGCGGATCCACATGGGCCACGTTCGCAACTATGCCATGGGCGACGTGGTGGCACGCTACAAACGGGCACGTGGGTACAACGTTCTCCATCCGATGGGGTGGGACGCCTTCGGTATGCCAGCGGAAAACGCCGCGCGCGACAACAAGGTTCATCCCAAGGAATGGACCTATCAGAACATTGCGTCAATGAAGGCGCAGTTGAAGGCCATGGGCTTGTCGCTCGACTGGTCGCGCGAGTTCGCCACCTGCGATGTCGATTACTACCACCGCCAGCAGCACCTCTTCCTCGACATGATGGAAAAGGGCCTCGTTTACCGCAAGCAGTCCAAGGTGAATTGGGATCCGGTGGATCAGACCGTGCTTGCCAACGAGCAGGTCATCGATGGCCGCGGCTGGCGCTCGGGGGCTCTGGTGGAACAGCGAGACCTGGTGCAGTGGTTCTTCAAGATCACCGATTTCAGCCAAGATCTGCTGGATTCACTCGATACGCTCGACCAGTGGCCGGAAAAAGTCCGGCTCATGCAGAAGAACTGGATCGGCCGCTCCGAGGGCATGACGATCCGCTGGGAGATCGTACCGGAGACCGCCCCGGTGGGTCAGAGTGAGGTTACCGTCTACACCACCCGCCCCGACACGCTCTTCGGGGCCTCCTTCCTGGCCATCGCGGCGGACCATCCGCTGGCAAAGGAAGCCGCCGCAAAGAACCCTGAGGTCGATGCCTTCTGTGAGGAGTGCCGACATCACGGCACCTCGCTCGCTGCGCTCGAGACGGCGGAGAAGAAGGGTATCGACACTGGTATCCGGGTCCGCCACCCGCTAGACCCGGACTGGGAGCTGCCGGTCTATGTGGCGAACTTCGTACTGATGGACTACGGCACCGGTGCCATTTTCGGCTGCCCTTCGGGCGACCAGCGCGATCTGGATTTCGCACGTAAGTATGACCTGCCGGTGGTTCCGGTGGTGATGCCGACCGACGCCGATGCAAAGAGCTTCGTGATCGGCGATACCGCCTATGACGGTGACGGCGTGATGATCAATTCCCGCTTCCTCGACGGCAAATCTACTGAGGAAGCATTCGCGACCGTCGCCGATCATCTCTCCAGCACGCTGCTCGGGAACATGCCGCAGGGCGAGCGGAAGGTGAACTTCCGTCTGCGCGACTGGGGCATCTCGCGCCAGCGTTACTGGGGATGCCCTATCCCTGTGATCCACTGCGAAGTCTGCGGCGTGGTACCGGTCCCGAAGAAGGACCTGCCCGTCAAGCTGCCGGACGACGTGACCTTCGACCAGCCGGGCAATCCGCTTGACCGGCACGCCAGCTGGCGACACGTGAGCTGCCCACAGTGTGGCGGACGGGCCCGGCGTGAAACCGACACCATGGACACCTTCGTGGACTCCAGCTGGTATTTCACGCGGTTCACGGCGCCTTGGGCGGAAGATCCCACGGATCCGAAGGCCGCCAATCATTGGCTGCCGGTCGATCAGTATATCGGCGGCATCGAGCACGCCATCCTGCACCTCCTCTACTCGCGCTTCTTTACCCGCGCCATGAAGGAGACCGGTCATGTTGACGTGAAGGAGCCTTTCAAAGGCCTCTTCACCCAGGGCATGGTCGTCCACGAGACCTATCGTCGGGGCAGCGGTGCCATTGGGGAATGGGTGTCACCAGCCGACATCCGCATAGAGGAGATCGAGGGAAAGCGTCGAGCGACCTTGCTCGGCTCCGGCGAGGAGATCGCCATCGGCTCGATCGAGAAGATGTCGAAGTCGAAGAAGAATGTGGTCGATCCGGATGACATCATCGCCTCCTATGGCGCGGATACGGCTCGCTTCTTCGTCCTCTCCGACTCTCCGCCGGACCGTGATGTCATCTGGTCTGAGGCTGGCGTCGAGGGAGCGTATCGCTTTACTCAGCGTCTGTGGCGCTTGATTTCGGAGGCAGCCGACAAGCTGGCGGCGGTGCAGCCGACGCCCGCTAAGGAAGGCGAGGGGCTCATCATCTCCCAGATCGCGCATAAAACGCTGAAGGCCGTGCAGGATGACTATGACCGCCTTGCTTTCAACAAAGCGGTGGCGCGCATCTACGAGCTGGTCAATGTGCTGGCAGGGCCCCTTACCCGTGTTTCCGCAGGAGAAGGTGACACCGCCTTCCTCGCAGCCGTGCGTAATGCTGCAGAGATCGCCGTCCAGATCGTTGCTCCGATGACTCCGCACCTTTCGGAGGAGTGCTGGACTGTGCTCGGCAATAAAGGCCTTCTGGCCGAAACACGATGGCCGGCTTACGACTCAGCCCTGGTCGTGGAAAACAACGTGACGCTGCCGGTGCAGATCAACGGCAAGAAGCGCGCAGAATTGACAATCGCTCGCGACGCGTCGCAAAGTGATGTCGAAGCTGCGGTCCTCCGTCTGGACGCGGTCCGCGGCGTTCTGGACGGTCGGGCGCCAAAGAAGATAATCGTCGTCCCACAAAGGATCGTGAACATTGTCGTCTGATGCCTCTCCCCGTTCGTCGCTGCTTCCGAGGCTGATGTTGGTCGTCGGCGCACTCGCCTTCCTGAGCGCCTGTCAGGCTCGCCCTTTGTACTCGCAAGCCTCCGGCACCGGCGCAAAACTGGCCGAGTTGACGTTCGCGAAAGCAGATGATCGGGTCGAGCAAACCGTTCGCAACCACCTTATCTTCCTGACCTCAGGTGGCGAGGGCGAGTCACGAATACCGAAGTATCAGGTCGGTTTTGAGGTGGTATCCTCTTACGGCGACATTTTGGATGACGAGGACGCGGAGGGTCTTAAGCCAGGGCGGGTTATCCTGAGAGGGAGCTATACCTTGGTGCGCATCAGTGATGGCTTCCTTTTGAAGACCGGCAATCGCCATGTGACCTCGCTGCTCGACGTATCACAGCAAGAGTTTGCGGAATTGCGGGCCGTACGAGATGCCGAGGATAGGGCTGCTAGGGAACTTGCGGAGATGATTCGCGCGGATCTCGCGATTGCACTTGCCCGTGAGCCGCAGCCTCAGGTGACATGGCAGAAATAAAATCCAACGATTTCGACAACTTCGTCGCTCGCGCCAGCGAAACGTACCGCATCTTCGTCATCT
>DASYHX010000479.1:0-2441 GCA_035998065.1 Pseudorhizobium sp. | reverse complement strand
TGACACCACCAGCCGGGTCTCGCCCAACCCGCGTCCAGTTGCGGGCATAGTAAAGCGCAACGAGCGCCAAGCCGCCGAAGCCGAGGATGGCGTTGATGTTGTCGCGCAGCCACCAGCCTCGCTGGTCGGCAGCCGAAGGCGGTGCAATCACGCCTTTCGGAATCCCGACGACGATCGTGAGGCCCTCATTCGGCGCGAGCGGCCTGGTGGTCGAGAAGACGGCGGTGTTGCCGTTCGCCCGCATTTTGGCGTCCGTGTCGGCGGCACCCAGGGGCCCGGTATAGGCAACGGTTGCCGTCACCGCTGCGCCGTCCGGAAGCGTTACACGCGCCGAAGCCTGATCAATGCGGAACATCCAGCCATTGCCGGTGACGTTCCAGTAGAGTTCATCGTGATCGCCGAAATAGCGAATCTGGCGGTCGGTGCGGTAGGTGATGACATAGGTATGTTCACCGTGGTCAAGGAAGACGTCCTGCGAACCGGTATAGATACGGATGCCGCCGGAGATGGATTCCGTATGCCAGTCTTCCGGCTCACCATCGCGGGTGACGGAGATGACGTCGAAGCCGACGCGGAGCGTCCGTCCCTCGTCATCCTCCATGGTCAGCGGAAAGTCGCGAAAGATCCCGCGGCGAATGTCAACGCCCTCGGCATTCACCGTGATGGTCTCGGAAACCGTCAGCTCACCATCCGCGGCAACCTGGATGTCGGAATGGTAGGAGCGGATGAACTCCGCCGCGCCTGCCGACAGGGTCGTTGCGAACCAGATGAGGACCGGCAGGAGCAGGCGCAGCATGACCCGTCGCCTCAGAACTTGACGGCGGGCACGGCACGATCGGCGGGGTCTTCGATTTCGAAATACTCCCGCTTGGAGAAGCCGAACTGGCTTGCAATGATGTTGGAGGGGACGCTCTCGACCTTCACGTTCAGGTCACGCGCGGCGCCATTGTAGTAGCGGCGCGACATCTGGATCTCGTGCTCGATCGTTTCCAGCGAGTTCTGCAATTCAAGGAAGTTCTGGTTCGCCTTGAGGTCGGGATAGGCTTCGGCGAGTGCGAAGAGCTTGCCGAGCGCCTGCGACAGCAGGCCTTCCGCCTGGGCGCGCGCCGCTACATCACCCGCGGGGACCGCCTGAGCGCGGTTGCGCAGTTCCACGACCTCCTCGAAGGTCGACTTCTCATGGGCCGCATAGCCCTTCACCGTCTCGATCAGGTTGGGGATAAGATCGGCGCGACGCTTGAGCTGGACGTCGATGCCGGACCACGCCTCTTCCGCCATCTGCCGCGACTTGACGAGGCTGTTGTAGAGAAAAATGCCGTACAGAACGACGAGTACGACGATGGCAAGCAGGATATACATCCGAGTGTCCCCCGAGACAGTAAGCTCGGGCGGACACTAGAAAGCTTTTCCAACAGCGTCAAACGCTGGTGTCAGGCTGCCTCTCGGCCCGTTTGTGCGCCGCCCGCTTCGGTCAGAAGGAAGGCTTCGCCGCAGGCCTTGGCGAGGGTGCGGACGCGCAGGATATAGCTCTGGCGTTCGGTCACGGAAATCACGCCGCGGGCATCCAGCAGGTTGAAGACGTGGCTTGCTTTGATGCACTGGTCGTAGGCAGGAAAGACGCATTTGTGCAGCATCTGGTTGGCATTCGCACCGGGAGCTCCGGCAGCGAGCAGCGCCTGGCATTCCTTCTCGGCGTCGATGAAGTGACGGTGCAGCATGGCCGTATCGGCATATTCGAAATTGTGGCGCGAGTACTCCTGCTCCGCCTGGAGGAACACGTCGCCGTAGGAGATCTTCTCCTCGCCTTCGCGGCCGTTGAAGTTCAGGTCGTAGACATTGTCGACGCCCTGGACGTACATGGCGAGGCGTTCGAGACCGTAGGTCAGTTCGCCAGCCACCGGCGAGCACTCGATCCCGCAGACCTGCTGGAAATAAGTGAACTGCGACACTTCCATGCCGTCGCACCAGCATTCCCAGCCGAGGCCCCATGCGCCAAGCGTCGGGCTTTCCCAGTCGTCCTCCACGAAGCGCACATCGTGCAGGAGCGGGTCGAGTCCGATTGCCTTAAGCGAGCCCAGGTAGAGCTCCTGCAGGTTTGAGGGGTTCGGCTTCAGGATGACCTGATACTGGTAATAGTGCTGCAGCCGGTTAGGGTTCTCACCGTAGCGGCCATCCGAAGGACGGCGCGATGGCTGGACGTAGGCGGCCTTCCAGGGTTTCGGCCCAAGCGCTCTAAGTGTGGTCGCGGGATGGAAGGTGCCGGCACCAACCTCCATGTCGTAGGGCTGCAGCACGGCGCAGCCCTTGTCGGCCCAGTAATTGTGCAGCGCGAGGATCAGCCCCTGGAAGGAGCGGGTCGGGGACATGTGGTCGGGAAGATCGGTCATGAATACAGCCGGCATCTCTACAAATGATGCGGACGAGTGCCACGCAGAGCCGCA
>DASYHX010000463.1:0-1628 GCA_035998065.1 Pseudorhizobium sp. | reverse complement strand
ATCGACCGGGCGATTAAAAAGGCTTCGGGTGCGGATGCGGAGAACTATGATGCCGTGCGCTACGAAGGCTACGGCCCGGGCGGAGTCGCCGTGATCGTGGAAGCGTTGACGGATAACCGCAACCGTACTGCATCCTCCGTCCGCTCGACCTTTACCAAGGCTGGCGGTGCGCTGGGCGAAACCGGTTCGGTCTCGTTCTCCTTCGATCATCTTGGAGAGATCACCTACAAGCTTTCCGCAGGTGACGCCGACGCCGTCATGGAAGCGGCAATCGAAGCCGGTGCCGACGACGTCGTGACCGACGAAGAGGGTCACACCATAACCTGCGCCTTCGAAAGCCTTGGCGAAGTGACGAAGGCGCTGGAGGCGAGCCTCGGCGAAGCCGAAACGGTCAAGACCATCTGGAAGCCGCAGAACACCGTGCCGGTGGACGAGGAAAAGGCGCAGTCGCTGATGAAGCTCATCGACACGCTGGAAGACGATGACGACGTACAAACCGTCTATTCCAACTTTGAAGTCTCCGACGAAGTCATGGCTAAGCTCTCCGCGTAATCGGAGATGGAGAAGGCGCTAATGCGCCTTCTCCATGATCGGCAGGCCGGCGAACAATTCAACCGACCGCAGCCGAGCACCGATGTCGTGGATCGGCATCGAGACGATCAGTTCGTCTGCACCCGTTTCCTGAAGAAAATGCGAGAGCTGTGCCTCTATTCTTGCGGGAGATCCGACGGCTGCAAAGCGAAGCGTGTGCTCGACGCTCATCCGCTCCATGTCCGTCCACAGACCGTCCATTGTCTCCACCGGGCGTGGGAACTGCGAACGGATGTTCTTGCGCAGGTTGACGAACTGCTGCTGCGATGACGTGAACAACCGCGCGGCTTCCTCGTCCGTATCGGCGGCGACGCCCATGACGCCGACCATCACGTAAGGCTTGTCCAGTGCCTCAGACGGTTGGAAGCGCTCGCGGTAGATCGCAATTGCATCCATCAGCATATCGGGAGCGAAATGCGATGCAAACGCATAGGGCAAGCCGAGGGCTGCGGCGAGATGGGCGCTGTAGATGCTCGATCCCAGAAGCCAGAGCGGGACGTTGGAGTTTGCTCCCGGCACGGCCAGAAACGCCTGGTCCTCCGTCGGTTCGCCCAGCAGCCGTTGCAGTTCGACGATGTCGTGCGGGAAATTCTCGGCGCCCGCTTCAAGATTTCGGCGCAGCGCGCGGGCGGTTTGCATGTCGGTTCCCGGGGCACGACCGAGACCGAGATCGATTCGGCCGGGGAAGAGGGCGGCGAGTGTGCCGAACTGCTCGGCGATGACCAGTGGCGAATGGTTGGGCAGCATGACGCCGCCGGAGCCGACGCGGATGCGCCGGGTGGCCGCAGCGACATGGCCGATGACGATAGAGGTTGCCGCACTTGCGATGCCTGGCATACCGTGATGTTCGGCAAGCCAGAGGCGCTGGTAACCGCAGTCCTCCGCCTTCATCGCCATGAGGCGGGATTGTTCCAGCGCATCGCTGACGGTCAGTCCCTCAGGGACGGGCGAAAGGTCAAGAATGGAGAAGGGTATCATTAATCAGGTCCTGGGAGGGGAGTGTCCCACCCATGTAGGTATTCCAGCCGCGGATGCGA